>CAZDZP010000390.1:0-2223 GCA_964509855.1 uncultured Anaerolineaceae bacterium
GCGTCTTCGCCCCACGACTCCGCCACCCACGCCGTATCCACGCCGCCCTCGTCAGCGGCGCGCACCTGGTCGAAGACGCTCTCCCGGTCGCGGGTCCCCCGTGACCCCACGCTGATGCTCAGTCGATAGTTCATGCCTGGTTTCCTTTCGTGCGAAACACGCGAATCCGATACTATCCCGATGCGGGCATCCTGCCGATTCGTATGCAGGTTCTGACCGCGGGTATGTTCCGCTGGTCCACGCCCGTGCCGAACCTGGTGCTGCTTCGCTTGCGCCCGCATTCGCGGCTTTCGCATGCCTTGGGCTGTGGGTCACCGCGCTCGGCCCCACCCTTCGCGAATTCTCGTCCGAACTGGACGTTTCCCTCGCCGCCACCGGCGTGTTGCTCTCTGCGCTCTTCGCCGGCTCCATCACCGGGTCTGCCGCCGTCGCCACAGTTTTGCGGCGCAGGGACCCGGCAAAGCTTTCGCTAACCGGGTTGTTCTTCATTACCCTCGGCCTCGTCGCCCTCCCCTTCGCCGGCACCTTGTGGTACTCCGTGGCCGCCATCGCGTTCGTCGGATTCGGCGACGGTTTTGTGGTCGCAGCCGGGCACAACCTCGTCGCCCGTTCGTCTACCAACATCGGCCGCGACCTCAACCGCCTCAACCTCTACTTTGCCGTCGGAGCCATTGCCGGGCCGGCATGGGCCGGCGTCGCGCTCACGGCTGGCGGCGGGCTGGAGTTCGTGTACCTCCCCATAGCAGCGATCACCCTGCTGTGTGCCGCGTGGATGGCCAGCGCGGCCCTCGGCTCCACGTCGACATCGAGCTCGCCCACCAGCGAGGTCCCTGCGGAGGACGCTCCAGTGGCTGGCGGCGGTCCGGAAACCGCCAGTTTCTGGCGGGACCCCCGTGCGCTCGCGATGGGTGCCGTCCTCTTTCTCTACGTCGGTGCCGAGTTTGGGCTTGGGTCGTGGATTTCCGTGTTCATTGTCGAAGGAGCTGGCGACGACAGCATCCTCGCGGGAGCCCTGGTGAGTTCCGGCTATTGGCTGGCGCTCTTCCTCGGCCGCCTGGCCGGCGTCGTCATCTTCCAACGGGGAATGAGCGCCCCCATCTTGTTGGCAGTGCTCCTGGGCTGTGCCGTACTTACGAGTGGAGTCCTCGCGCTTTCCCAGGGCGCTTTGTGGCTCGGTGCCCCGGCCGCTTTCCTCACCGGGCTCTGCTTCGGACCCATCTGGCCCACCGCCATCGCAGCCGCCGAAAAGTCGGCCCGGGCCGGCGGCGCTGCCGCGCTCGTGACCATCGGCAACGCCGGCGGCATCGCACTCCCCTGGCTGCAGGGGCGCATCCTCGCCGACGCCGGGCCGACCCAGGGAATCCTCGTCACCGGTGCCCTGTGCATCCTGATGCTCGTTGTTCTCGCAATTGCGACCAAACCGTTCCACCGGGAACTACGAAGTTCGCCGATTCCTGCCGACTAAAGCGATATGAGCGCTGCTCCCAACCTGCAACCATTCCCCGAAGGGCTTCCCACCCGGCAGGCCGCTCCGCTCTTCGGTGTTTCCGAAACCACCCTTCGGCGCGCGATGAAGGCCGCCGCCGAAAAGCAACCTCACGCAACCATTGTCGAAGGCGAATGCCGCGGGATTCCTTTTCGCGCCTGGCGCGACCAGCGCCTGCCCCGAGCCCCCTGGCGCGTTGTGCTCTTTGACCACGAGGCCCCGCCCGGATTCGTGCTTTCCCCATTCGAAATCAAGTCCGCGGACAATCGCATCCGCGACTTACGCAGCGCCATCCGCACCAACTTCAACGCTGCTGCTGACGCTTCCCCTGCGCTTGCGATTGATGCCCCGTCCTCATCCCCATCCCCGGCGAAACCAGGCCGCAAGCGCCGCTGGCGGTTCTGGAAGAAATAGCTCGGCTCAGGTTCGAGGTGTTGGCCGTTCGATAAGCGCCCGCTCCAGGATCGGCAAGGCGAACTTCGCCTCCGCTGGCGGCAAGCAGTCGATCGCGCTGCACGCCTGGTAGCTCACCGTCACGTTTACCACCATGTCGCCCGCGTCCACCACCATGAAGCTGATCGGCACGTCCACGCGCACCGCCCCTTCGTACACGTGGAACTGCTCATCCAGCCCCTCGATTTGGAACGACGTCGTTTCCGGCCAGTGCGGCTCGCCTACCACGACGCGCTCGATCGGTTCCACGGCTACCTCCAGCGGATAGTAGCCATCCGGGATCG
>CAZDZP010000391.1:0-2220 GCA_964509855.1 uncultured Anaerolineaceae bacterium
CGAACCCGGAACGCCACAACCGCATCCGGCAAATTCAAGTTGTCGGTCTGCTAGAACGTGTTACCTTTGGATCGTAATACCGGATGAACCTATGAATCGCCGTACCTTCCTCGCCCAGACCACCGCTTTAGCCGCCCTCGCTCCGCTCATGCCTGCCTCCATCCATCCCCTCAAGCCGGCCTTTTCAATTTCGCTGGCCGAATGGTCCCTCCACCGCACCCTTTTTTCGGGCCAGCTCCACCCGCTCGACTTTCCCGTGGTGGCAAAACGCACGTACGGGATCGATGCCGTGGAATATGTGAATCAGTTTTTCCTCCCATCAGCACTTTTTGTCGCTGAGTTGAAACGACGGGCCGACGGCGAGGGAGTAAAAAACTTGCTGATTATGGTTGACGAAGCCGGCCGGCTGGGCGACGCGGACACGAAGCTGCGCCGAAACGCCGTCGAGCGCCACCTGATGTGGCTCGACATCGCGAAGGCCCTGGGCTGCCATTCGATACGTGTCAACGCCCGCAGCGATGGGTCCGCCGACGAACAGACAAAACTCATGGCCGACGGGCTGCGCCAACTCGGCGACGAAGCCGCCAGCCGGGGGCTGAATGTGGTGGTCGAGAACCATGGCGGATTCTCCAGCCAGGGCGACTGGGTGGCCAGCCTCATGCGTACCCTGAACCACCCGAATGTGGGGACGCTGCCCGATTTCGGTAACTGGTACCCGGCCGACGAGTATGGCGGCCCCTCGCCGGCGGGGCTCGCCGGCCCGTATTACGACCGGTACCTGGGGGTAGGGGAGATGATGCCCTTTGCGAGGGGTGTCAGTGCCAAGTCCTACGTATTCGATGCGGCCGGCGAGGAGACCAGCACGGATTTCGAGAAGATCCTCCGAATCGCCGTTGAAAGCGGGTTTTCGGGGCACGTCGGGATCGAATTCGAAGGGGGCGCGCACAGTGAGCACGACGGCATCCTGGCGACGAAACGGCTGCTGGAGCGCGTCAGGGCATCGCTGGAATAGTCAGTTTTTTGTCCGCAAGGTAGACCGTCCGCCGTCCACCCCCATGATTTGCCCCGTGATCCAGCCGGCTTCAGGGGATACCAGAAATGCGGCCAGGTTGGCAACATCCTCGGCGTCGCCCAGACGCTGGAGGGGGTGCAATTCGGCGATAGCGGTGGCCATCTTTTCGTTGCCGAGCATGCCGGCTGCCAGGGGTGTGCGGGTGAGCGAGGGCGCGATAGCGTTGACGCGAATCTTCGGGGCCAGCTCGGCCGCGAGCGAGAGGGTGAGTCCGTTGACCGCCCCTTTCGCCATACCCATCGAGGCGTGAAACGAAAAGCCCTGCGACGCCGCCACGGTGGAGAAGAGGACGACGGAAGCCGGCGTATCTGACGCCTTGAGCGCAGGGAGGCCTGCCTGGATGGCAAGTGCTGCACTGAGGGCGTTAACCTGGAAGTCCATCAAGAAATCCGCCTCGGTCATCCGCCCGAAACCACGCAAGTTGATGGTGCCCACTGCGTAGATGAGGCCGGCCCAGGGTCCCGGCGCTGCCTCGGCGACGCGATCGAACAGTGTTCGATCCATTACATCCCCCGCGGTGTAGGTCGCCTCAAGCTCATCGGCAATCGTTGAAAGCCGGCGTTCGTCTCGCCCCACCAGGTGAAGGGCATAGCCTCGTTTATGCAGGATTCGCGCGGTCGCGGAGCCGATACCGCCGGAGCCACCGTAGATGATGATGCGTGTGGACATCTATATTCGTGCGTGCGTGTTCATAGGAAGAGGAGGAGACAGTCCTCCATAACCCGCAGTATCGGACCGTGCCTATTCCATCCCGCCTAACGCGTCGTTGACCTCTTTTAACGCCGGATACAGCGACCTGTACAACGCGTAGTAGCGTTCGTAGGTGGCCACGGCGTCGGGCCGGCACGGAGTGCTTCCGGTGACGCGGATACACGCTTTTGCCGCGGCGTCTACATCCGGCCAGGCGCCCACTCCCACACCCGCGAGCAGCGCGGCGCCGTAGGCAGCGCCTTCGGTGGTGTTTACCGTCACCAGCTCGGCCCCCAGGATATCCGCAAGGATCTGGCGCCAGAGCGCGCTTTTGGCTCCGCCGCCGGAGATACGCACTTGTCGCACCGGGGGTAGGCCCGAGGTCCGCAGCAGCTCGAAGCTATCTTTGAGTCCGAACCCGACCCCTTCGAGCACGGCGCGGGTGAGATGGTCGCGGG
>CAZDZP010000392.1:0-2217 GCA_964509855.1 uncultured Anaerolineaceae bacterium
GTCGTGCTGCTTCGTCGGATGCCACGATTTGCTAGTTCCCGCTGAAGTTGGATTCGGCCAACGTCTCGTCAATGATGCGCCGGTGAGCGTCGCCGTCGAGCGACTCGCCGATGACACGCTCCGCCGCCTTGACGGTGATGGAGGCGAATTCGCCACGCAGTTCAGCAATTGCGCGGTCGCGCTCCTGCTGAATTTCGGCGCGGGCGCGCTCGATGGTGACCTCGCGGTCTTTCCCGGCCTGTTCCCGAGCCTCTGCCTGGATGCGTGCCGCAATGTTTTGTGCATTGGCAACAGCTTCCTGGCTCTGGCGACGGGCGTCGGCCATCAGCTCTTCGGTTTTCACCTGGGCCTGCGCGGCTTCGGCCCGTGCCGTTTCAGCCGCGTTCAGCCCTTCGGCGATGCGATCCCGCCTGTCATCCAGCATTTTCAGGATCGGCTTAAAGAGGAAAGCGCGAAGCAAGAAAAAGAGGATGAGGAAGTTGACGGTCTGCGCAATGATCGCCGGCAGGTTAAGACCGAGTGCTTCAAATGCCTGGCCCATGGGCCACCTCGCTTTGAATCAGACGACTAGATGACGAAGGCAATGATAAGCGCCGTAAGGAGCGCGTAGATGCCGATGGCCTCGGCGAATGCGACGCCGAGAATCATGTTCGTCTGGATGGCGGCGCGGGCGTCGGGGTTGCGGCCGAGCGCTTCCATGGCCTTGCCCACAAGGTTGCCAATGGCGAGGGCCGGGCCGATGGAGCCGATGCCCATCGCCAGACCGGCACCGATGGCCTTGGCGCCGTCGGTATCCAGTGCGAGCAGGAATGGCAGGATGTCAAGAAGGTTCATTAAAGGTCGGTCCTCCGTGGTGCCACCCAAGGGTGGCGATTCGTGGTTCGTTTAACCAGGCTCTAGTGAGCCTGGACTGTCCCCTGGGGAGCGTGCGCGGTGTCGCCACCGTGCGTGTCGGTGTCGCCACCGTGCGTGTTGTCGCCACCGTGCGTGTTGTCGCCATGCCCATCCTCTTCATTGTGGGATTCCGCCGCACCGACGCCAAAGACAAGCAAGAGCAATGCAAAGACGATTGCCTGGATGAGGCCTACGAAAAGTTCCAGGCCATAGAT
The DNA here is from genome assembly GCA_964509855.1 of uncultured Anaerolineaceae bacterium. Lineage (GTDB taxonomy): Bacteria > Chloroflexota > Dehalococcoidia > Tepidiformales > Tepidiformaceae > CAZDZP01. The sequence continues at coordinate 1,110 of CAZDZP010000392.1, forward strand.
ACCGATCGGTGCGATAAACGGCACCAGGAAGGTCATGATCAGCAGCAGGACGCCACCGGCGAAAATATTGCCAAAAAGACGGAAGGAAAAGCTGATGACGCGGATGAACTCGGAAAGGAGCTCAAGAATACCCACGAAAGTCATGATCGGACTCTTCCACGGTGCGATGAAGAACTTGCCGAGGTAGCCAAAGCCCTGGGCCTGGAAGCCCCAAATCCAGATGGTCACGAACGCGATGAGCGCCATGGTGACGGTCATATTCATATCGCTGAAGGTGGCGCGGAAGAACGGGTAGACGATCGTCAGCTTGTCACCCTGGAACTCGACTCCATTCACGGTACCGAGCACCGGGCTTTCGATGGTGTACTCGCCACCTTCGCGGAGCAGAATCGGTGTGTCGTCTCGCGCTTCCAATGCGGCGGCCGCCGCCGATACCTCGGCGCTCGATGGGTGCTCAGAGTCGGAAGCTTCGAAGTCGGTGAAGTGTTCGGCCAGCGCGACAACGTAGCGGTCGAGCGCTTCGCCCGGGGTTTCGCCTTCGTGGATGTCGAACTTGAAGGTACCTGCGCCCGCGTTGACGATGCCGACGGACCCGGCGTCCTGCGTGTCCCAGGTCAACCAGTGGTAGTCCTCTGAGACGTTTTTCCCGTCCTGCTCGTACTTGCCGAGCTTTTCGTAGACCTCATGCCCATAGTCTTTGGTGATGCCGATGCTCTTGTAGAAGGGGAGCAGCGCGGACCAGTTCGCTACGAGAATGAAGATGAAGAAGGTGGCAACCATCGGGAAGAATCGGCGGCCGTTTTCCTTGCCGGCAATTTCTTCGACCTGGCTCACAAGGAAATCGATGAACCCTTCGACGAAATTCTGAAGGCCTGAAGGAATGATGGACATGGAACGGGTCGCCATCACCGCGATGACGATGATGAAAATCATCGAAAGCCAGGCGCCCATGAGGGTGCTGGTGATGTAGAGGGGTCCTATTTTCCAGAGCTTTTCGGGGGGGATGACAATATGGGGTTCAGGACCGGAGGCCACGAGGAACCCCACGACAATAACAGCGAGGACAGCGACAAAGATACCGACGACTTTGATCAAGCTATCCCTTCCC
>CAZDZP010000393.1:0-2217 GCA_964509855.1 uncultured Anaerolineaceae bacterium
AGTTGCGACCCCCGGCGAGTTGACGATGATCGGAAGCATTCGCACCACCGAGCCGTCGCTGGCTTATGTCCTGGCTTCGCCCGAGGGGCGGGATGCCATCGCTGCCGTGCTGCGCGAGTGGGTGGGCGAACGCCGCTGGTTCCCGCGACGTCCAGTTGGATTGGGCGAACTGTCGGTCGACGCATGGGTGCCGATTCCGCCGGACGGTGACCTCGTGCTGGCCGTGGCGCGAGCGCGATACAACGACGGTCACGAAACGACGCTCCTGCTGCCTCTGCTCGGGATCCTTGCCGGAGGCGACCTGGGCCTTTCCGATGCAGCAGACCATGCCGAAGCGCTGAAACGCATCGCCGCCGTGCTGACTTCGGGAACCACAACTGAGGGCGAAGGCGCCACCCTCCGTTCGGTACTAAACGACCCGGGGCAAGACTGTAGCGGCCCCGCCAAAGCCCTGGGCGTCGAGCAGTCCAACACGTCGTTCCTCCTGGGAGACGCCTGCATCGCGAAGCTTTTCCGCGTCTTCCAGGTGGGGAGCAACCCGGACGCAGAGCTTGTCGCGTTCCTTTCGGACCAGGACTTTGCCGGCGTCCCCCGTTCGATTGCCGTAGCTCGACTGGCTACGGTGGCGGGCGAGGGAGACCTCGCGTCTGTGCAATCCTTCGTCCCGAACGAAGGCGATGGCTGGTCGTGGGCGCTGGAGCGAGCGAACGAAGCCTTCGAAAAGAGCGGCGACGACATCGTGTCGTGGCTCCGAGAGGAGCGCGCTACGCTCGAAGGCGCCAGCCAACTTGGTTCCATTACAGGGCAACTCCACTGTGCCTTCGCCGCAGCGATGGCCCCGGGACTCGCGCCACGCTCGCTGCGGCCCGCCGACGTCGAGGATCTCGCGCAGGCCATCGTCGCCGAAGCACAGGCGACTGCCGACCTCCTTGAGACGCGAGATCCCGTGGCGACAGCGAGCCTTCGGGAACTCAGCGAGGACGCCTTGATTGGCCGGATCGGTCCGCCGGTCGGGCTGCTCACGCGCATACACGGCGACTATCACCTTGGGCAGGTGCTTCGCACCGACGATGGCTGGGTGATCGTGGACTTTGAAGGCGAACCCGCCAGGCCACTTGCCGAGCGGGTGGCGCTGCAGCATCCACTCACCGACGTTGCCGGGATGCTTCGTTCCTGGGACTACGCCGCGACCACCGCCGGCGTAGTCCACCCTCAGCGTGACGCCTGGCGCGACGCCGTTTCGAGCGCGTTCCTGGACTCCTATTGGGCCGAGGTGAGCGGCGATCCCGTCGCGTTCGTCCCCCGCGACGAGAATCTGCGCGTGGAGATTCTACGGCTGCTGTCGCTGCGGAAAGCGCTCTACGAAGTACGCTATGAGTTAGCGAGCCGGCCCACGTGGGTGGACATTCCGCTGGCGGCAGTCAAGGCTATGTTGATGGAGCTCGCATGAAAGAGTGGATCACCTACCCCGGTTCTCCCTATCCGCTCGGGGCAACCTGGGACGGCAGCGGAGTGAACTTCGCACTCTTCAGCGAACACGCCGAGCGCGTGGAACTGTGCATCTTCGACCGGCCCTATGGTGCCCTCGAAGTGACACGTGTCCCGATGATGGAGCAGACGGACTACGTCTGGCACGTCTACCTCCCCGAAGCTCGGCCGGGCCTGCTTTACGGCTATCGCGTCTACGGCCCGTGGAACCCCGCGCAGGGACAGCGCTTCAACCCCTTCAAACTGTTGCTCGACCCCTATGCCCGCGCCATCACAGGCTCCGTTGAGTGGTCCACCGCGATGTACGGCTACGACACCAAGGCCGGGCACGATTCCGACCTGGTGATGAATAAGGAGAACAGCGCCCCCGGCATGCCGAAGTCCGTGGTCATCGAACCCGGGTTCTCCTGGGGCGACGACCGGCCGCTGCGCACCAGCTGGCACGACACGGTCATCTACGAAGCGCACCCGAAGGGCCTCACCCAGCTCAACACTGACATTCCCGAAGAAATGCGCGGAACCTATGCCGGGCTCGCTGATCGGCGTGTCATTCGCTACCTGAAGAGCCTCGGCGTGACCGCCATCGAGCTGATGCCCGTGCACCACTTCGTGCACGACCAGCGGCTGGTGGACATGGGCCTGCGCAACTACTGGGGCTACAACTCCATCGGCTACTTCGCCCCCCACAACGACTACGCCGCCCGGGGCCAGCGCGGCGAGCAGGTCCAG
>CAZDZP010000394.1:0-2216 GCA_964509855.1 uncultured Anaerolineaceae bacterium
GCACGTGCGCGTCCTGCGCCTCTTCGATGGCCGGCGGCGAAAAGTCGGCGTTCTCGCGCACGCGGCCGATGGCGGCCAGCCAGCGCGCCATATCGTCCTGCCGCGCTTTCGGCACGCCCAACAGCTCGAGCATCACCATCGATGGCAGCCGGTCAGCGATTGCAGACACGAAGTCAAATGGCTCGCCGCGCGGGTAGGGAGTCCGCCAGCTCCCCCACCACGTTTTGGATGTGGGGGCGCATCGCCTCGGCAGCGGCCGGAGTAAACGGCTGGTTGACTGCTTTGCGAAGGCGCGTGTGCAGGGGTGGGTCCGTCGAACCCAGCATCGCCACTTCGCCGAGCGGGGCCAGCTTGCGCTGCGCCTCGGCGCGCTGCCGCAATTCGCCCCCGGCGCGACCGAGGTTCGAGGAGTACGTCGCGTCGTCGCGCAGCACCTCGGCGCACAGTTCGTAGCCTGAGACGAACACATGACCCGTGGACGGGTGCCGGAACACCGGGGAACGGCCACGCAACTCGGCCAGCGCCGGGTAGGGATCATGGTGGTAGCCCGGCCGGTAGGGTTCGAATGGCATGGCTGCTGCTCCACTCAGTCAGCGCCGCGTGGCGGCCCCGTGTTCCATTTCGGTTCTTACCGGATGGTAAATGAGTGCTTGACGCCTGCCAAACTATTCATCTCAAACGCAAACCGTCAGCCTCCACTCGGTCCCAAACCGCCCCCACACAGGTGCAAGAAGGTGACCAAAACGTGGATACTTTGGGCACCTACGGGAATTCCCTTAGATCCCGATACGTATTTCGCTATACTGCCGCCAGAGCGTGAGCCGCGCTGAAAGGGAATTGCCGATGCCCCGCAAGCCAACTGCCGTCACCTGGGACGGAGGAGCCATTCGCGTCGTCGTTGCCGATGACCATACCGTCATTCGCCAGGCCCTCTCCATGTTGCTCGAACAGCAACAGGGCGTCGAAGTGGTCGCGACGGTTGCGAACGGGCGCGAAGCCCTTCTCGCGGCAGAGCAGCACAAGCCCCACGTCATCTTCATGGATCTCTTCATGCCCTCCATGGGCGGCATCGAAGCGACGACCCAGGTGAAGCGATACGTCGAAGGCACGAAGGTGCTCATGCTTTCCGGCACCTTCCAGGACGACCAGGTGTTGGACTCGCTCCGCGCCGGGGCGGACGGCTACCTTGCGAAGAACGCCAGCATTGAAGAACTCAACGCCGCCCTGCGAACCGTGATGCAGGGGCGACACTACTTTTCGAAGGACGTTGTCGACACCCTCGACATCGCCTCGCTCGAAGTGCGCGCCCGCGAACCCGTGCCCCGCTCAGGCGTCGAACTGCTGACGCAGCGCGAACGCGAAGTGCTGCAGCTCATTGGCGAAGGCCGCTCCAACCAGCAAATAGCAGACGAGCTTTCCGTGAGCATCAAGACCGTAGAGGCGCACCGTTCGCACCTGCGCGACAAGCTGCGGGCACGCAACCGCCGCGACCTCATCGTCGCAGCCATGCGCGCCGGGCTCGTGGAAGATGCCGGCGGCAGCAGCGGGTCACAGCAGACCGGGTAGCGCCAGACTGCCATCCGGTTGTCACGCTTCGTCCACTTCCACCGCCGATAACCATGGAGCGGGTGCCTCTTCGGCAAGCCCGCGAAAGGGAGCTGTGCGCAATCCTCCAGTGCACCGGGAACGTGGTTTCATCGATGATGCGCTGGCAGAGAAGCCCTCTAGCGGCGCATTGCATTCGTTCGGACTGCCCACGCCCCCGCAAGCATGGCCTCTCTCGCGCTTACTGGACCGCATTGAGCAGTCAGTCGCGCACGCAACTCGAACGGGCGACGCCGTGGCCGTGGTTGCGCTCCGCACGGCGGCGGTAGCCGTCGAACCCGGCGTCCTTGACGAACTCGCGCGTTCGTTGGCCCAGCGCCTGCGCAGCAGCGACACGGCGCTCCCGCTCGAACCGGGCACCGTGGTGGTGTTATTGACCGGGCTACGCAGCGCCGAAGACTCCGCCAGCGTCGTGCAGGAGTTGCTGGGCGTTGTGGACCGGACAGCCCGCGACCTCAACGAACCTGGTTTACTGCCGGCCCGGGCCGGGATTGCCGTGTTCCCCTGGGACGAGGAGGCGCCCGGCGGGCTGCTCAAGCACGCGCTTTCCGTTGTGCCCGCCGCCTCGAGTTCGCGCAGCTCATACCACTTCGCGAGCCCGCTGCTGCAAA
>CAZDZP010000395.1:0-2214 GCA_964509855.1 uncultured Anaerolineaceae bacterium
GGGCACGTGCGGTGTCTGCTGGCGCGGCGCGTCAGCCTGGCGAACCTCGAGCGGCTGACACGGCTGGGCGCGATTGACACGTCCGGGGATTCAGCCACGACAGGTGATGCGGCGTGCCCGGAGCCGCCGCGATGTCCGTGTCGACGAAAGGCAAGAGCATCACGTACGCTAACATCCCGCTCGAGCCAACATAGCCGCATGCAGTGCGGCACGGCTCCGCAATTCGTTGGCAAAAGAATGAAGGCGTGCCCCATTGAGATCGTCTTTCATTTCTCCGTGCTCGGCAAGCAGGAGGTGACAGGTCGATGAAGTGTGCTCCTATCCTCGCGCTCCTCGTGAGCCCTATTCACGCAGCATGTAATCAACCGGGCCTCGAGTCAATGCCATTCGTAGTTGACATTCGGTGACGCCCCCTCGGTTTACGCGGCCGACTTCTTCCCCTTCGAGACGTGCTGCCGCAAGGCCTGCTGCAGCAGCGGCAAGGACTCGTGGTGCTTGATGCGGCGCAGGTGCGGCTCGAGATCGAGCAGAGCCGTCGCGAGCCAGCGCTGCTTCTGGTCGCTATTTCGCCAATGATCGACCTTCTGCACACGCGCCTCCACCGTCGCGTGGATCGATTCGAGTAGGTTCGTGGTCTTCAGGCTGATCCCGAGCTCGCGAAAGACGCCGAGCCGGTGCAGCGTCAGTGTCTCCTCCAGCCCCTCCTCAAGACTCGCCAGCGCCGAGGCGTTGAGCAGGCGCAGTTCCTGACGCACCTGCTTCAAGGCCTTCGAGGCGGCCTCATTGGTCGGCTGCTCGTACGCCGCCTGGAGCTTCCGACGGATGGGGGCCCGGTGCTTCTCGGGCAAGTAGCTGACCACGTTCTCCCGCTTGTGCCACTGGCAGCGTTGGAGCACGGCCGCGGCGCCGAACACCTCGGCGACCGCCGCGTGGAGCCCCTTCGCACCATCGGTCACGACTAAGAGCCCCTCGTCGGCGCGCAGGCCCCGCTCGACCAGGGTGCGGAGAAACGCGGCGCACACGCGCCGATTCTCCGTGGCCGTCTGCACGAAGCCGAGGATGACTTTCCGTCCGTCGTGTGTGACGCCCACGGCCGTGACCATCCCGTCCTCGGCGAACGTCTTGCCGTCGATCACGACCGCCAAGAATGTCTCGGCGTCGAGTCGACGCTCCAACAGCGTCTGCAATTGGCGCGCACTGGCGCGAATGAACCGCCGCGACACCGAGGACGCACTCAGGCCGAACGCTTCGGGCACCGCCTCGGCACAGCGGGCATACTCCCGCGTCGCGAGCCCGCCCAGCACTCGCTGCAGCAACCCCGTGTCCAGTTGCCGCGGAACCTGAAACTGCTGATAGGTGGCCAGGGGCACTTCCCGATTGTGCCGGCGGTCGCGCACGCGCGGCACGGTGATCGGCAGCTTCTGGTCCGCCAGGTAGATCGACCCAGCTTGCGGCGTCCAGCGCACCAAGCCCGGCTGTCGGCCGCTGCGGGCGTAGCGCTCGCCGACCAGGCTCACGAGTTCACGCTGCAGCTCGGCGTGGAAGGCATCGAGGCCCACCGGGATCAGGGCTTGAATCAACGCGACGCGGGCATCGACGTCGGCCACAGTCGCCACAGCGAGCGGCGCCATCGGCCGCCGCTTTCCTTTCTTCCGGATCTGTCGTACGGTGCGTGCCATGGGTGATGACTCCTTCTGGGGTTGGCGTTCTTGCGAGGAACACCCAACTCCTATACGGGGTCGTCACCCGAATTTCAACTAACCGTAGCACTCACTCCGGGCCTCAGCCTGGATGAGGACTCGACTACGGTCAGTCACGTCCTGCAGTCTCGTGAAGCCATCGTGGAATTGTCGGACATCAGGAATCTGTACAGTGCAGACAAGATGGACAGTTCGGTCACCGATGGTCTGCTTGAGATGTGTGCCCTTGAGGGAAGAGCACTCGCCCGTGCGCAGGCGACCGCATGGAATCCTGCGGCCCGTCTCCTTGCCGTTACGTCGCCGTTGTACAGATTCAGGGTCAAAACAGGTGCGCACAGGCTAGAGCCGCTTCTTTGGTTGTACTGTTTTGGAATTGAGAGTGATGACACGATTCTAGTTGTCTCAGTTGTAAAGAAGCCTAAACCCGAAGTCTTTTCTGTGGGGTACAAGCCGAGCACGATAGCTACTTTCCGGTGAAGAATTGACCATGTAAGTCGTTGTGAATCAAGGGTGG
>CAZDZP010000396.1:0-2192 GCA_964509855.1 uncultured Anaerolineaceae bacterium
GGGGTTAGGTCGAGGATGTAGGGCTTGGAAACGAGCGACATGACGAGGAGCACGGGGATGCGATAGATCTCATCCGCAACAGGACGGTAATGGTAGAGCCGTAGCGTTCCGCGTGAGTGGATGACGTCCTTCGGGGTAAGTCCGACGGACGGATCGCCCGTGGAAATGTACTCGAGACCTTTGATACTTCGCCGAAGCGTGCGCTCTACTTCTGTGCGAACCCGTTCTTCAACGGTAACGTCGCTGACTTGGGCCTTCGCGGCGGGAGAAGTCATGGGCACCACCAGGCATGCGCGAGCTTTTGTGGAACGTCCCGGCCGCTCTTCCAGGAAAGCCACACCGCATTGTGGTGCTAGGGCATTGGGTTTCGCAATGCGCCCCGGTTAAACGGGGATTAAATCGCCCGGGGTCTACGATTCCTTTTTCGGCGCCGGCTTCTTTGTGCGCGGCGGGCGGGCAGCTGCCGGCGTCACGTTGTTCGAAGCCAACGTTTCAGAAGTCTTGGCTATCGCGCCAGTGGCAGCCGCGAGTGCGTCCAGACGAAGCGAAATGCTGGCCAACTGGTTTTCGATGCCAGTTAAGCGCTCACCGAGGCTCAGCACATCATTTCGCGAAGGGACGTTGAGCGCGGTGAAGTAACGACCCATGCCTTCGCTCATGGACTTCTGCATGTTCAGGTAAACGTCCATGAACTGGCCCATGGAACGGGAAAACTCTTCCGTTCCCATGGCGTCGTTCAGGAAGGTGTTCCACTGGCGTTCGGAGTTAGCCAACCACTCGCGCCAGGCGGCGAAGGGATCGGCGATGTCGCTAGCTGGCCGCGTGTTCTGCGTCATGTTCTTCATTCTCCTCGTTGGCGTCGCCCTCGGCGGGCGTGGTGGTGGCGTTTCCAGGGGCTGCGGGGAAGAAGCCTTGCATGGCTTGCTGGAGCACGGACTGGTAGTTCTGAAACGCCTGCATCCAGGTGGCCAGGAAAAGGTCACCTGCCGCAGTAAGACTGTACATGCGGCGCGCGGGGCCCGATTCGGACGTATCCCAGAACGAGGATACGAAGCCGGACTTCTCGAGTTGCCGGAGCGTACGATAAACCGTACCGCTGTCGCATTCGGGCATGCCGGATTCAGCAAGTTTCTGGGATAGCTGGTATCCGTAGGCGTTCCAGTTCTTGAGGAACGCGAGCAAACTGGTGGAGAGCAACTCTCCGTGGAGCCGCGGGCCGGGTGCTGCCCCGGTCGGCGTCGGGTCTTCTTTCGTCATGCTTACCTCTGCTAACTGCATTATGCATGTAGAAGCGTAACGCTGCAATGTGCAGATGGTTGACAATGCCCGCAGCTATGTGTACTTTGCACATATGGACGCGGCCAACACCGCGAAAAGGAGACCCCAGGAAATGACTGAAAACGAACAGGTGAAGAAGTACTACGACGCCCTCATCGCGAGCTACGACGTGATGACCGATGCTCTCGGCCAGGCCGGCGAGCGCGGCGTGAAGGTTTCGAGCCACATCGCGCAGGACATTGCCAACGGACAGCGCGAGGCGCTCGAGCTCGGCAAGAAGCTGGCGACGGAAACGAAGGACCTCGGCGAGCTCTACACGGCGCTCGTGGAAGCCACCACCGCAGCCCAGGGCCGCGCGCTCACCTTCGCCCAGTACACCTACCAGGAAGCGGTCGACACCGGTTCGCAGAGCCGTGACTACGTGCAGAAGCTGATTGAAGCCAACAAGGAAACCTCCAAGGCCGCAGTCGAACTCGCCCGCACGTGGGCTACGGCGAATCCGATGGCCGACATGATGCGCAAGAGCATGGAAGCCATGACGCCTTCCAACGAAAAGGCCCCCAAGGCCAAGGCGAGCTAGTTTCGCCAGCCAAACATCCAACGAAAGAAGGCCGGTCAAATGACCGGCCTTCTTTGTGGCGTTCGGGTTGAGGGCAGATCTAAGGGTTCTGGCCCGCGAGCAACTTGCCGATGATGCGGAACACGCCGGGGTTGAATGCCATGCCGATGTGCGTGGCATTCACTTCGTAGTTGTGCTTCGGGTCGTCCTCGATGCACGTCTCCCAGTCGACGACGCCATCACGCTTCGAATAGAGAGCGAAGCGCGGGACTTCGAATTCGGCTGGCGCGAGCAGGTTCTTCACGAAGTTGCAGGTGCAGTGCCCCGTGAAGCAGGTAGGGCCGACGTTCTTTCC
>CAZDZP010000397.1:0-2188 GCA_964509855.1 uncultured Anaerolineaceae bacterium
GTGGGGCCTAGACTCGTAGGTCTACGGCATCCGTACGGGAGGCCTTGCGACTTACCGGTCGCGCTCCCTTGCCTTCAGCTGCTGGCCAGCCCCCACGGGGCCCCAGTGGCGGCCACGACCGAACGGCGTGGCAGGCGCCGGCCACCTCTTACCGGGGTAGCGCGGGTACAAATTTCACGACCGTAGGAAGGACCCATTGCCATGGTGCGAATGACAGGCGCCCAGATCCTGCTGGAATCACTCCGGCGGGAAGGGGTAGACACAATCTTCGGGTATCCCGGAGGCGTTGTACTTCCCCTTTACGACACCCTTCCCCAGTTCCCAGACCTTCGACACGTGCTGGTTCGGCACGAGCAGTCGGCAGCCCACATGGCCGATGGCTATGCGCGTGCAACCGGACGGCTCGGCGTTTGCCTCGGAACCAGCGGTCCCGGGGCAACGAACCTCGTCACGGGTATCTGCACCTCGTACATGGACTCGACGCCCGTGCTGGCACTGACCGGCAACGTGGCGCGAACCCTACTGGGCAAGGACGGCTTCCAGGAAGCCGACATCACCGGAATCACGCAGCCGATCACCAAACACAACTACCTCGTGATGCGCGCTGAGAATATCGCGATGGCGGTGCGCGAAGCCATCCACATTGCCACCACGGGCCGGCCCGGCCCGGTACTCGTCGACATTCCGAAGGACGTGTTCCAGGAGGAAGTCGAGTTCGAATGGCCAGAAACGATCAACCTGCGCGGATACCGGCCAACCACTGAAGGCCACCCGGGGATGATCAAGCGTGCCGCGGAACTCATCGGCGAAGCAGAGCGACCGATCGTGATTGCCGGTCACGGCGTCATCTGGGGCAACGCGACCGAAGAGTTGGTGGAGTTTGCCGAACGAGCCGAAGTCCCCGTCGTCACAACCTTCCTCGGCATTGGCGGGTTCCCGGAGTCGCACCCGCTGAGCTACGGCTGGCTGGGCATGCACGGCATGTTCTACGCGAACATGGCAGCGGACCAGGCGGATGTGGTCATCGGCGTGGGTATGCGCTTCGACGACCGGGCGATGGGCCGGTTCCAGGCATTCAACCCGAACGCGAAGATCGTCCATATCGATATCGATCCGGCTGAGATTGGCAAGAATTTCGCCACTGCTGTACCGATAGTGGGCGACGTGAAAAACGTCCTTCCGCGCCTGACGGAGCTGCTCCCCGAGCAGAAGCACCCCAAGTGGATCTCACACATTGACCAGATTCGCGAAGAACACCCGAGTCTGCACATCCGCGAGTCGCGGCGCATGCTGCCGCAGTACGTCGTGCGTTCTCTTTACGACGAGACCGAGGGCGAAGCGACGATCGTCACCGGCGTGGGCCAGCACCAGATGTGGGCGGGCCAGCATTACTTCTACAAGCGTGCCCGCCAGCTGATTTCTTCGGGCGGACTTGGGACGATGGGTTTCGAACTACCCGGCGCCATTGGCGCACAGGTGGCCTGCCCGGATTCCGAAGTGTGGGCAATCTGCGGTGACGCCGGTTTCCAGATGACGATGCAGGAACTGGCGGTGCTCGTCGACGAGCAGCTGCCCGTGAAGATAGCCATCTTCAACAACGGCTACCTCGGCATGGTCCGCCAATGGCAGCAGCTGTTCTACGACAAGAACTTCGTTTCCGTCGCTGTGACGCAGCCCGACTTCGTGAAGCTGGCAGACGCCTACGGCATCCGCGCGATTCGCGTCGAAACGAAGTCGGGAGTCATCCCGGCGATCCAGGAAGCGCGGGAATACAAGGGCCCCATCTTGATCGACTTCCAGATCGACCAGGAAGAAAACGTTTGGCCGATGGTCCCGGCGGGCGCGGCACTTTCGGAAACGATTGAGGCGCCGGCCGAGGAGTTGGCACGATGAGTACCCGCAACGGACGAATCGCCACAACCAAGAACCACACCGTCGTCGCGATAGTGGAGGACAAGCCAGGCGTGCTGATGCGCGTGGCGAGCCTCTTCCGGCGGCGCGGCTTCAACATTGAGTCGCTCACAGTCGGCTCGACCGAGTCACCTGGTGTCAGCCGCATGACCATTGTGGTCGACGGCGACAGCGCCCCGGTGGAACAGGTAGAGAAGCAGCTTTACAAGCTCATCGACGTCATCAAGGTTTCGGATATCACAAACGAGGACATGATCGCCCGGGAGCTTGCGCTCAT
>CAZDZP010000398.1:0-1908 GCA_964509855.1 uncultured Anaerolineaceae bacterium
TGCTCGACTTCGGGCAGGTCGTCGCCGACCGCGCCCGCCAGAGGAAGGCGCCGAGCGCGGTGGTCACGCTTGGCAAGCGCATCGCTACCCGCCGCTTCGGAGTGCACTGGCACCGGCTGAGCTACGGCGAGGTCCTCCGCCGCATCACCGTGCCCGTGCTGTTGTTCCACGGCGAAGACGACGCGGATGTTCCCATCAACAGCAGCGACGCCGCCGCCCGCGAACACGCCCACATCATCACCTACCACCGCGTCCCCGGCGCAGGCCACGTCCGCAGCTGGAACGTCGATCCGGGCGGGTACGAAAAGGCGCTCGCGGAATTTCTCAAACGGGTGGATAGCGAACCGGGCAACAAATAGAGAAGGGAGACCGCACTCGGTCTCCCCTCCATTGCGTCACGCCGTCTACGAACTAGGCCGCCCGGTCGAACTCCGCTTCGATGCTCAGCGTCACCTTGTCGCCGACGAAGAGCCCGCCCGCTTCGATGACCTGGTTCCAGTCGAGGCCCCAGTCCTTGCGGTTGATCTGGGCTTCGGCGCTCAGGCCCACCTTCTTCTGACCCCACGGGTCGGTGAACGGCCCGCCCGCGTCGCCCTTGAACACCACGGGCTTGGTCACGTCGCGGATGGTCAGGTCGCCTTCGATTTCCACGTTCTCGCCCTTCGTCTTAATCGAACGGCTGGTGAAGACGATCTCCGGGTACTCCCCGGCATTGAAGAAGTCGCCGGAACGCAGGTGCTCGTCGCGCTGGTCCGTGCCCGTGTCCACGCTCGCCGTCTTGATGCGGAAGGTCGCTGCCGAAGCGGCGAGGTCGTTCTCGTCGACCGTCACGTCGGCGTCGAATTCGCGGAACTTCCCGCGGACCGTTGCCACCATCATGTGCTTCAACTTGAAGCCGATTTCGCTGTGGGCAGTATCGAGTTTCCAGGTCATGTTCGTAATCCTCTTACCTATCGTTAGTGATAGCCCAAGGCTACGAACTTACGAACCGTAAGTCAAGTAGGCCTGTGACCTGGGTCACACGTTTGGGGGATGCGCAGAGCGTTGGCACTGCCATGGTCTAAGCCTTGGGCACTAACTTGCAGGAGATACGAATGCGCGCTGTTGTTGCGAAACGCTACGGACCACCGGATGTCCTTCAGATGCGTGACTGTCCACGACCAACCCCGGGGCCGGGCGAACTACTGGTTCGTGTGCGCGCTGCATCGGTGAACGCGGCCGACTGGCACCTGCTACGAGGGACTCCGGCCTTCCTGCGTCTGCAATTCGGTCTGCGCCGGCCGAAGAACCCCATACTGGGAAGCGATGTCGCCGGGATTGTTGAAGCGACCGGTATCGGCGTTACCCGGTTCAAGCCCGGCGACGCTGTCTTCGGCGACACTTCCGCCGCCAGCCATGGAGCCTTTGCCGAATACCTGTGTGGGCCCGAAAACGCGTTCGTTGCGAAACCTGCCAGCCTCACCTTCGAACAGGCGGCCGCTGTGCCCATGGCCGGGTTCACCGCGCTCCAGTCGCTGCGGGATGGCGGTGGACTGAAGGCCGGCCACCGCGTGCTGATTTATGGCGCTTCGGGCGGTGTCGGCACTTTCGCCGTGCAAATCGCGAAGGCATTGGGCGCCACCGTCACGGCCGTCTGTAGTACCGCCAAGGTCGACCTCGCTCGCGAACTCGGTGCCGACAGCGTGCTCGATTACACGAAGGGCGACCCACTGCGCACCGTCGACCGCTACGATGTGGTGCTCGTGGCGAATGGCAAGCGCTCCGTTTTCGACCTGCGCCGGGTGCTCGCACCGGGCGGAACGGCGGTCATTGTGGGCGGCGCGCTGAAACCCCTCGCGCAGGCCGCGATTCTCGGTCCCATCTTCCGCCGCACGGGTCGCGGCTCGGTTCGGCCCTTTCTCGCGAAGA
>CAZDZP010000398.1:1918-2153 GCA_964509855.1 uncultured Anaerolineaceae bacterium
GAACCTGGCCGACCTCGCGTTCCTTTCCGGGCTACTCGAAACCGGCGCAGTTCGCCCGGTCATTGACCGCACCTACCCGCTCGCCGAGACGGCGGAAGCGATGCGCTACGTCGATGCAGGGCACGCCCGGGGCAAGGTCGTTATCACCGTCGCCGGCGCGTAACTGGAACTACGCCTTCCGCTCCGCCAGCCCGTCCATCGCCCACTGCCAGTGCTGCCGTCCGTGCAGCGCGTT
>CAZDZP010000399.1:0-2151 GCA_964509855.1 uncultured Anaerolineaceae bacterium
TGGGCGCCTTCCCAGAAGGGCTGGGTGTGGGGTTCGGGGAATCGTGGTTGGGGCCGGTTCGGCATTGCTACTTTCCTTTACAAATGTGAGCAGCGGGCCGGCAAACGCACCGGGCCCGCGAACGTGTTCTAGTCGGCGGCGAGGATGACGGTGCCACCAGCGTGGGTGGAACCAAGCAGACCGCCGTTCCCGTGGGCCACCGCGAGCTTCGCGCCGGGTACCTGGGAGGTGGATTCGCCGCGCAGCTGACGCGCAGCTTCCAGCAGTAGGAAGATGCCGCGCATGCCGGGGTGGTTGGACGAAAGGCCGCCACCGTCGGTGTTGAGCGCGGGCGCGCCGGGGACGTCGAACTTGAGCTTGCCGCCCTTCACGTAGTCGCCGAACTCGCCCTTCTTGCAGAAGCCGAGGTCTTCGAGCATCACCGCGACGGTGATGGTGAAGGAGTCGTAGATCATGGCGATGTCGATTTCGGAAGGCGAAACGCCAGCTTCGCCGAAAGCTGCCGGGCCGGACTGCGCGGCCGCGCTGGTGGTGATGTCGCCGCCGTTTTCGACGTACTTCGTGGCTTCGCCGCCACCGATGAGCCACACGGGCTTCTTCTTGATGCTCTTGGCAACGTCCTTGGAAACGATGACCACGGCGCCGCCGCCATCGCTCACCATGCAGCATTCGAGCAGATGGAGCGGGTCGGCAATAACGCGCGAATCGAGCACGTCCTGCACGGTGATGTTGTCGACCTTCACGAACTGGAGGTCGTTCATGGCCTTGACGGCGTCAGGGTTGCGCATGGCGTGGTAGCGGGTGGCGACGGAGATCTCGGCGAACTGCTCGTCGGTGGACCCGTAGTCGTGCATGTGGCGGTTCTTCACCATGGCGTAGTTCGAAATCAGCGTGGATCCGTAGGACTGCTCCATGTTCGAAACCCACGTGGGGATGGGAGCTGCGCGGCCGCCGGTGCCGATGGCAACGCGGTTGGAAGCGGCGTTCGAACCGTAGCTAAGGACGGCGACGCTGCACTTGCCAGCGGCAATGTCGCGCATGGCGTGTGCCGCCTGGAATTCGTAGGAGGAGCCACCGACCATGGTGGTGTCGATCACCTTCGGCTTGAAGCCGAGGTAATGCTGGACGGACAGGCCGCCGCCACCTTCGCCGTCCTGGGCGTCGTAGAGGCCGTCGACGTCGGACCACTTGAGGCCGGCGTCGTCGAGCGCCTTCGATATGGATTCGGCTTTGATTTGGATGGCCGAGACGCCTGGGGCGACGCGGAGGGGGTATTCGTATATGCCGGCGATTGCGGCGTTTCGTTCCTGGTTCATGCTATCCCTGTGCTCTGCTCCCGAATGTGGGTGGGCTGCCCGCCATGGTGCCGCAGTGGTTGACGATGAGACGCACGTTTGCGCGCATCAAGCGCCGTCGCTACGGTTCGCTTTGTGCGAATCGGTCTCATCAGCGACACCCACTTACCACAACTCGTCCGGCAGTTGGACGAACTGGGCCCGGAGGCCGGTGACTTCCTTTCGACGGTGGACCTGATTCTACATGGCGGCGATGTCACCGCACCTGCTGTCCTGGAGTGGTGCGGCCAGTACGGCGATCTGCTGGTAGCCCGCGGCAACAACGACGCCTTCCACGACCCCCGGATGACCGACATCGTGCGGCTGGATGTGGACGGCTGGCGCATCGGCATGGTGCACGAACTGCGTCCCGAAAGCCGTCCCATGGACGAGCTCATCCAGCGCGGCATGAAGGGCGAGCAGGTCGACATCCTGATCGGCGGCGACACGCACGTGGAGCGGCTCGAATGGCGCGACGATGTACTGCTGGTGAACTCAGGAAGCCCGATTCTGCCCCACCACATGGAAGTTCGCCTCGGCAGCGTGGCGGTGCTCGAAATCGAAAAGGGCCGCGTGCGCGCGGAGATAATCAAGCTGGGCGAGACGCCCGGGCGGCGCAACCCGGTGCGGCCGAGCCACATCGAAGTGGTGGAGGGGAAGATCGTCTCCGCCAGCTACGACGGCGTGCTGCTGCCCGTTGGCGAAGAGGAAGAGTAGCCAGCCAGCGCAAGTGATTGGCATCGGCGGATAAGCAGGGCTTATTGGCGGTGGAGCCGAACCGAAGCTTTCGACGCTGGCTATACTTGTTCTGTGGCAA
>CAZDZP010000400.1:0-2142 GCA_964509855.1 uncultured Anaerolineaceae bacterium
GTCGATGGAGAGCTTGGCGTCGACTGCGGCCACGCGGCCATCTTCGAGGAGCGCGAGCGGGTTGATTTCGACGAGGCTGGCGTCGGTGGCGACGGCGGTGTTGTAAAGCCCTTCAGCGACCTTTTCGAACTGCGCGGCCTGGTCGCCCGTGAAACCGAGGCGGGCGGCGAGCGTGCGGCCGATGTAGCTTTCCCAGCCGGCGGCGGGGTTCACCGCTACCTTCACGATAGCGTCCGGGTTCTCGGCGGCGACGATTTCGATTTCGGTGCCGCCTTCGGACGATGCGATGAAGAGGTGGCCACCGACAGAGCCGTCGACGAGAACGGAGACGTAGTACTCCTTGGCGATGTCGGCCTGCTCGGCGACGAGGATCGTCTTCACAAGCTTGCCTTCGGGGCCGGTCTGGATGCTGACGAGGTGCTTACCAAGGATGGCGGCGGCGGCGGCCTCAGCTTCGTCGACAGAGTCAGCGAGACGCACGCCGCCGATGCGATCGCCCTTCACCTTGCCGGAGTAGTTCTCGCCGTCGGTGGTGAGCTTTTCGTACATGTCTGCGGTTTCGTTGGCGCCAACAAGCCGGCCCTTGCCGCGTCCGCCGGCGTGAATCTGGGCCTTCACGACAACCTTGCCGCCGAGTTCTTCGGCGATCTTGCGGGCTTCGGCGGCGGTGGTGGCGACACGGCCAGCGGTAACAGCGACTCCGTGCTTTTCGAGCAGTTCACGGGCCTGGTATTCATGCAGCTTCAAGGTGGGGCTCCGGGTGGGATATGGGCGCAAGCCTACCGGAAGCCACGCTTTCGGGTAAGGCGGGCGATGGACTACGCGGCGCCAGCTTCGTCCCAGCGCTTGAAAAGCCGTTCGACACGCCATTCGTTGAACTGGAGCACGAGGATGGAAAGGAAGCCGCAGCCAGCCATGAAGGGAATGGTGATGAAGCCGAATTCCTGGACGTACTTACCCGTGCAGGGAATCGGGCCGGCACAGGAGCCGCCACCTTCAGGGAAAAGCTGCATCTGGTAGTGGTAGATCGAAAGTGCCAGGCCGATGGCGGCGAGCGTGACGATGTAGCGGGGGCTCACCCGGGATCGTGACAAGAGGGCGACAATCAACAGCACGGCGATGGGGTACATGGCGATGCGCTGGTACCAGCAAAACTCGCACGGGATGAAACCAACGATCTGCGAGTAGTAAAGCGATGCGAGCGTGGCCGCGGCGGACACTACAAGGATGACTTTCTGCGTGTGGTTGAAGACGAAGCTGCGGAGCCGGGCAGCGAACGGCAATTCGGCGACGGTGAACGCGAGCAGCGAGAGAAAAACGACGCCCATCGCGGATAGTGCCAGGAGCGGGGAGACAGTCGCTTCAGATTCCATGATTGCTACAGCATTAACCGACTGGCAGACATTGGACAGGTCCAGAGAGTCTGCCTTTTCGCAGCCTTTCGCCGCTGATGCGGAGAAGGGTCATGCCGTGCGGGTTGCGCCCGTGCCCTTTATGCGGTCGATGTCGTCCCAGGTGTAGCCGGCTTCCATGAGGATGTCTTCGGTGTGCATGCCCAGAATGGGGCCGGCGCCCTTCACTCGCGGTGGTGTGGCGGACATGTGGATAGGCGGCCCGGGGACGCGCATGCGCCCGAGGTGCGGCGTATCGATTTCCTGGAGATAGCCGTTCTCCCAGTACTGGGGATGCTCAGACATGCCCGCGTAGTCGAGCACGGGAGCGTGGGGCACGTCGTGGGCAGCAAGTGGTTCGAGCCAATCCGCCATGTTGCGCGTGCGGAAGCGGCGGTCGAGTTCCACCACGAGGTCGTCCTTGTACTTCGCTCGGCCGAAGGGTTCGGCAAATCGCTCGTCCGCGAGCAGTTCGGGGGCTTCGAGCGCGGCACAGAGCCCTTCGAAGCGGTTCTGTGCCATTGCGGCGATGGCGACGTGCTTGCCGTCGGCGCACTCGTAGTTGGTGTACGTGGCGGCGCGGCGGCGCTGGAAGCCGGACTGCTTTCCCGTGCGCAGGAACTCCATGATTTGCTTGGACTGCATGGCGACCATGCCGCCGATGAGCGAGCCGTCGATGTGCTGGCCGATGCCGTCGCGTTCGCGCACGAAGAGCGCCGAGGCAACCCCGAATGCAAGAAGCATGGCGCCG
>CAZDZP010000401.1:0-2121 GCA_964509855.1 uncultured Anaerolineaceae bacterium
GGGGAGGAGCATGAATTCCTCGGCGGTGAGCAGCTTCGTTTCGGTCGTCATCGTCGGTCCAGCATACCACCGGGAGCCTGCCTCAAATCGGCAAGCCCGGCGCGACGATCTGAAATCCTTTGGCGCTATCGCTCACCTAACTTCACAATTCCACTCGATTATCGGCTGACCCCGGCGCTCCCCCGGTGTATCCTCCAACAGCACATATGTTCACACATCTCCACACCCACACCGAGTATTCCCTTCTCGATGGCATGTCCAAGATCGGCCCCCTGCTCGACCGTGTGAAGGACCTGGGGATGGAGTCCGTCGCCATGACGGACCACGGCGCCATGTACGGCGCCATCGACTTCTACAAGGGCGCCCGCGAACGTGGCATTAAGCCCATCATTGGCGTTGAAGCATACGTGGCGCCGGGCACGCGGCATTCCCGTGAGCGCGGCGATAACCAGCCGTTCCACCTCGTGATGCTGGCGCGAAACCTCAAGGGCTACAAGAACCTCATCAAGCTCACCACAGCGGCCAACCTGGAAGGCTTCTACTACAAGCCCCGCATGGACCGCGAGTTGTTCGAAGCGCACTCCGAAGGCATCACCGTGCTTTCCGGCTGCCCTTCCGGCGAGTTCATGCGCCACCTGATGGACAACAACCTCGAAGCCGCCATCGAAACCGTGAAGTGGTACCGCGAAACGTTCGACGGCCACTACTACCTCGAAGTGCAGGACCACGGCGACGAGAAGTTCAACCGCTTCAACCCTGCCATCTACGACATCGGCAAAGAGCTCGATATCCCAGTCGTGGCCACGAACGACAGCCACTTCACGCTGCCCACGGAACACGACGCCCACGACGTTCTGCTCTGCATCGGCACCAACGCGACCGTCGACACACCGAACCGCTTCAAGATCGATGGCGACGGCTTCTGGGTCCGCAGCGAACAGGAAATGCGGGACGTCTTTAAGGATGTCCCGGAAGTCATTTCCAACACCCAGCTCGTCGCCGACGAGTGTGACCTCGAGCTGACCTTCGACCGTCAGCTGCTGCCCGAGCCGCCGGTGCCAGCGGGCCGCACAAGCAGCGACTACCTGCGCGAACTCTGCGAAGAGGGCCTCACTCAGCGCATCGGGCAACTCACCTCGGAGCTCCTTGAGCGGTTGCACTACGAGCTCGACGTCCTCGAACAGACCGGCTTCACGGACTACATCTACATCGTGAAGCAAATCGCCGACCATGCCCGCGAAAAAGGCATCCGCATGGGCGTGCGCGGTTCGGCGGCGGCTTCGCTCGTGCTCTACAGCCTTTCGGTGACGGACATCGACCCGGTGGCCAACCGGCTAGTTTTCGAACGCTTCCTCAACCTCGAACGGCGCGAAATGCCCGACGTCGACTTCGACTTCGCCGACGACCGCCGCGAAGAGATGATCCAGTTCGCCTACGACTTCTACGGCCACGACCGCGTCGCCCAGATCATCACCTTCGGGACCATGGGTGCGAAGGCCGCCCTTCGCGACGTCGGCCGCGCCCTCGGCCTCACCTACGCCGATACGGACCGCGTCGCCCGGCTCATCCCCAACACGCTGCATGTCTCGCTTGATGACGCGCTCGAACAGGTGCAGGAGCTGAAGGACCTTAAGGCTGCCGACCCACGCGTGAACCGGCTCTACGAAACGGCCCGCCAGCTCGAAGGCGTGTCCCGGCACGCCAGCACGCATGCCGCCGCGCTCGTCATCTCGCGCGAGCCGCTGAGCGAACACGTGCCGCTCCAGCGCCCCAGCCGCGGCGACGAAACCAGCATCCCCACCACGCAGTACGCCATGGACCAGGTGGCTTCCATCGGCCTGCTAAAGATGGACTTCCTCGGCCTTTCGAACCTGACGATCCTCGACCGCGCCGTGAACCTCATCAAAGACACGACCGGCGAGGACATCGACATCCTCGCCATCCCCGATGGCGACGCGAAGGCAATGGAGATGCTCGGCAAGGGCGAAACCTTCGGCGTCTTCCAGCTGGAATCGTCCGGCATGCGACGTTACATCCAGGATCTGCAGCCGACGAACATCGCTGATCTCTGCGCCATGGTGGCGCTCTACCGCCCGGGGCCCATGCAGCACATCCCGCGCT
>CAZDZP010000402.1:0-2116 GCA_964509855.1 uncultured Anaerolineaceae bacterium
TGGGGAAACAGGCGGTTCGGGTCGGCGAGCATCACCGAATCCTGGATCGGGAGTACTTCCACGTTGCCGATGCGAACTGATTCCATGCTGCCCTCCGATAGGGCCGCATTGTACGCAGATGTGCGCGGGGGCCGTGAAGCAGCCGGCGCCCGCGTCTCAGACGAGCGGCCAGGGGTAGCTCCTGTGCGGCCCCGGGTGCGGTAATCGGCCCGTCTCCGCGATCGTCTTCAGGCGCCGAAGGAGGGCGGCGCTTTCCCGTCCGTTCAGGAGTTCGAGGAGTGGTCGCGCCTCATCGGTGCAGAGGTCCACCTGGCGCAGCACGCGCTTGATGTCCTTCATCCACTCGGCCGGGATTGGCTCATCGGCCCAGTCCCAGATCACCGACCGCAGCTTGTACTCTTCGTGGAAGCAGAGTCCGTGGTCGATTCCCCAGATTTGTCCTTGCTCGTCGAGCAGGCAGTGGCCGCCTTTGCGGTCCGCATTGTTCGCGATGAAGTCGAATGCCGCCATCCGCTTGAGCTGCGGCACGAGCTCAGGTACTTCGCGTTGCTGGAAGAAGTGGTCCTGTTTCTCGTGACGAACGAACACCTGCACCGAGCCAACACCCCTCGGACCATCCCGCATGACCGTCGGCGGAACGAACGACCACCCCAGGAGTCGCGCGAGCCGATAGGCCGCCACTTCGCGCTTGTAGAGCGCCCCGCTCGGGAAGTCCCACAGTGGCGATTCGCCAGACTCTGGCTTGTAAACGGCGGCGAAGGTTGTCTCTTCACCGGCCTGCAGCTGTGCGATGTAGACGTAGTTCGAAGAGAACCAGAGTTCCCGGCAATCGAGGAACTCTGCCTCGAGCAAGAGCCGCTCGGCTTCGTCGAATCCCAATGCGTCGCTCACTGTGTCGCTCACATTGGAGAGCGTAGCAAAGGCCGGGGGCTCGCGTCGGCGATCCGGGACACTTCGCGCTAAACCTTGATGGTGCCCTTCAGAACGGTTATGGCGGTCCCGGCGATGCGCACTTCCGTCGGGTCCTCGCCGTCCGCGTCCACTTCGACCTCAACAACTCCTGGCCGTCCAATGATGTGGCCCTGTTCGGCGTTGAAACTCTTCTCGCGGATCAGCCCGTACTTCCACAGGTACGCGGCCATCGCGCCGGTGGCGCTGCCAGTCACCGGGTCTTCGGGGATACCGGCGTTCGCGGCGAAATGGCGAGCGTGGGTCGCGTTGGCCGGGTCCAGCGCTTCGATGGCGAAGACGTGCGTGCTGTAGTACTCGCCGAATTCTTCGAGGTCGCTCAGGTGCTGGAAGTCCGGGCGCAGGCGCCGGAGCACGTCTATCGACTTGACCGGGATCATCGCCTGCGGGGTGCCGGTGCTCACCACCTGGGGCGGGGCGCCTGAAAGGATGTCGCTGCCCTCGATGCCGAGCGCCTGGGCGAGCACGTTCTTATCAAGCCGGCGTAGGAACTCCGGCTTCGCTTGGGTCATCTTGACCTTCACGCCGTCGGCCGTCGGAAGCAGGTCCACCGGCAACACGCCGATGCTAAGTTCCTGGACGATGCGCTTGCCGTCCGCCGGCACCTCGATGCGCCCTTCCTCGACGAGGGTGTGCATCGTAGCAATCGTCGGGTGTCCCGCCAGCGGGATCTCCTTCGCCGGGGTGAAAAATCGCACGCTGAAATCGGCGCGGATGGATGGGAACACGAAGGCGGTCTCGCTCAGGTTCAGTTCGCGCGCGATGGCCTGCATCTGGGCTTCGTTGAGCCCGTCGGCGCGGGTGATGACACCGCACGGGTTGCCGGCGTAGCGGGTGGTGGTGAAGGCGTCGACGATTTTGACTTCGTACTCTGGCATGAGGCTGAGAATAGCACCGGCGGCGTTTCGCACATCCCCGGGTCGCCGCGTAGACTCGCTCCAATGACGGGCCGTCTCGCCAACCGTGTTGCTTTCATCACCGCCGTTGGCGATCTCCCCGGCGATGCCCTGGTTAGGGGATTCGCTGCCGAAGGCTGCGCCGTCGCTGCCAATCACCTGGACGGGGCCGTTGCCGCGAAGTCCGCTTCGTTGGGCGGGGGCGCCGGGCTCGCGGTCTCGGCGCACCTGCTTCAGCGCGACGCGGTCGA
>CAZDZP010000403.1:0-2102 GCA_964509855.1 uncultured Anaerolineaceae bacterium
CGCGCCGGGAAGCGTGATATCGAAGCTAACCGTTCCGCCAGCACCGGCGGTGGTGTAGGGACCAGCAGGGCTGGCCGTACCGTCGGAGACAGTTGCCGAGAATTCCCAGCCTGCTGCCGGTTCACCGTCAAGGATCTTGTTGATGGTCACGCTGCCCTGGCAGTTGGAAAGGATGGCCTCGGTGAGGACGGTCGCGAGGTTGGAGACGTTGCCAATGTCGTACTGCTGCCCGGCGGGGGTTCCTACAATCGGATTGCCAGCGAGCCCGCCACGAACGGCCGCCTGATAGAGCGGATAATCAGCGCCGAACGCAGCCTGTGAGCGACTATCTCCGCCCCCGAAGAACACGAACACCGTATTGAAGCCCGCGGAGCGTGCGGCGATAGCCTGGCCGACAGCGGCCTGCGCGCCGTTCAGGTAAGCGGTGTCGTCGGTGCCGATTGCATTCGCGAGCGTCACGTTGGGATCACCGTCGGTGATGATGATCATCAGCGGGACTTGACTGTCTGGACCGGTGCCGAGGCCGATGGCCGTCTGGATGCCGTGAGCGGTTGGCGTGTAACCGACCGATTGGCTCGCAGAGACGAGGGTCGTGAGCGCACCCGTACTGCCGCTCCAGCTTCCGGTGTTCGGAGTTTGCGGCGAATCACCCGCGCCGGTACCGCGCAGGAACCGAACGCCAGCCCAGTTCGTGTTCGGCAGCGCGGTTTCGATCTGCCCGATCATCGAGTTGATGCTGGAGATCATGTTGGCAAGGCCGTTCGGGTCGTTCTCACTGATCGAAAGGCTGTTGTCGATGACGAGCATGATGTTGGGCGCTTCGCACTGGGTGAAGCCACCGGGATTGTCTGTGGGATCGGGGATGCCGCCGTAGGCTGCGGCAGCTTTTTCAGCCCTTTGGACGACCGCGCCGCCGAAGATGGCGAGCCCGACCGCAACGAGTGCCAGCAAGACGAGGAGTGTTTGGCGCTGGCGGGTTTTGCCGTGTAAGGCGAGTGTCATAGGTGTTCCCTCCGTGGGAATGCGAATGCTGGGCGCGCTTGCTGTTGCTTCGCGGGCTGCGCTGGCCACGCGTTGCTCGGGCGATGTCTCCCCGGTGTCTTGGCGCGGAAAGTGTTGGGAGCGCGCCAGCTCGTTTGCGGTGCCGCCTGTGCATCGTGGGCTCGTGGCGATGCCCGTTAGGGCGTCGAAACGGGAGCCGTCTGACCATCGGACTCCCCCGAACCACTGCTCAGCCTGTTGGGCGAGCGGTGGCCGGTCCACCACTCCTTCACCTGAGTGAAGATGCGGTGATAATCACGGTCACGATAGGTGTTCTAGCGGTGTAAAACAAGGGTAAACATGTAGGAAAAGCGTAGGAAAGAAGGTTCGTTGCGCCGCGGATTTGCCGGTGGTGCGGGAGGGGCGGGGAGCGGTGATCCGGGGCGCCAGGGGCGTGCACGTGGGCGTGCGGCTACGGGGCGCTGCCTATCCGGTGGCGTCAAGGGCACACCCTGCGCGCCTGGAGACGGGCGGCTACAGGCGTTGCCACCCGGGTTGGGACGTTCCCCGCGACCGCGGTGGGTCGCAGCTACGGGCCTACTCCCTGTTGCCGTAGCTGACGCCGAGGCCGGCGCGAGCGTCGGATTGGATGCCGTACTGGGGGACGGGGTAGCGGAGGCCGTTCTTGTTGAGCTGCTTCATACCCGCGATGGCGCGTGGCAGGTACTTCGGCGGCAGGGCCATCAGGAGTTCGTCGTCGAGAACGCCGCCGTAGCGCCGTTCGGCATAGCAGGGGATGGCGAGACTCGGTTCGCCTGTGGCGAGCGCGCGGCCCCAGGAGTCGGCGCAGGCGCTTTCGCCAACAACGCTCCATTCGAACTTTCGGTAGCCGGAAAACTGCAGCCCATTAATGAGGAGAATCATCTGCCCGGGCGTGGCGTAGACGAGGCAGATGTCAGGCGGGTTGAGCCGGCCGCTGGTGACGGGCGAAACTGCCATCGCGCTGTAGGTGCCGAAGGGCACGACGTCCATCGCCGCCTGGTGCTGCGCCGAATCTTCGATGGTGTCGAACCAGACGCCGGCCATGTTCTTGCCGGAAAGCCACTTGTCGTCCTGCGGGT
>CAZDZP010000404.1:0-2097 GCA_964509855.1 uncultured Anaerolineaceae bacterium
CGGCCAGATCTACTCCAGCGTGCTGGAGAAGGAACGCCGCGGCGACTACCTCGGCGGCACTATCCAGGCAGTGCCCCACCTGACGAACGAGATCAAGCAGCGCATCTACGCCGTCGGCGAAGTTTCGCAGGCCGATGTGGTGATTTGCGAAGTGGGCGGCACCGTCGGCGACATCGAGGGCCAGAGCTTCATCGAGGCGCTCCGCCAGATTCGCCACGAAGAACCGCGCGACAACACGCTCAGCGTGCACGTCACCTTCCTGCCCATGGTGGGGGCCACGCGCGAATTGAAGACCAAACCCACACAGCACTCGGTGCGCGAAATCCGCGGCATGGGCATCCAGCCCGACGTGATCGTGGCGCGCAGCGACCACCCGGTTTCGCGCGACATCTGTGACAAGATCGCACAGTTCTGCGATGTCGAACCGCGAGCCGTCATCCCGTTGGAAACCGCTGAGACGATCTACGAAGTGCCCCTGCTGCTGGAGCAGCGCGGGCTCGGCGATTTCGTGATGGACCGGCTGGGGCTCATGGGTCCGCCGTCGAAGCTCGCTGATTGGGCCGACATGGTGCACCGGCTCAAGCATCCCTCGGGCGAAGTGACCGTGGCCATCGTGGGCAAATACGTGGAGCTCCGCGACGCCTACCTTTCCGTGAAGGAAGCGCTCGCGCACGCCGGCATCAACAACAACGCCGAGGTCGACGTTCGCTGGGTCCATTCGGAAGACCTCGAGGCGCGACCTGCGGAAGAAGTGCTGCAGGGCGTCCATGGCATCATCGTGCCGGGCGGCTTTGGCGAACGTGGCTGGGAAGGCAAGATTCGCGCGGCGACCTACGCGCGCACGCAGAACATCCCCTACCTCGGGCTTTGCCTCGGCATGCAGGTGATGGTGACGGAGTTCGCGCGGAACGTGTGCAATTTGCCCGGTGCGAATTCGACCGAGATGGACCCCGAAACGCCTTACCCGGTGATCAGCCTGCTGGAGACGCAGCGCACCGTGACCGACAAGGGTGGCACCATGCGGCTGGGCCACTACCCCTGCAAGCTGGAGCCCGGCACCCATGCTCAACGTGCCTACGGGGGCGAAATTGTGCTCGAACGGCACCGCCATCGGCTGGAATTCAACAACGAATTCCGTGAACAGCTCGACGCGGCGGGGCTGCTTGCGAGCGGCACCTCGCCCGACGGGAACCTCGTGGAGATTTCAGAACTACGCGACCACCCCTTCATGGTAGGTACGCAGTTTCACCCGGAACTGCAGAGCCGCCCGAACCGTCCGCACCCGCTTTTCCGCGATCTTGTGAGCGCCGCAATTCGCCGGCGCGACAACGGAAACGCAGCCGCGAACGGACTCTCGGCGACGGTCGGGGCGCGGCTCAGCTAAGGCTCCCCTCGTTCGCCGTTTCCTTTCGACTATGCCTGAAGCGGGCCATCCGCCAAAAACGAGTAGCCCGGCATCACCGTGGATCGCTTGCCAACGGGTGTACCTTGATCGGACCGTCGATGCCCGGGGACCGGGCTGGCGGAAAAGGAGGCAGCGATGTCCGTGGCACGCGTAACCGAGATTTCCTCAGATTCGACCGTCAGCTTCGATGACGCCATCAAGACCGGCATCGACCGCGCCAACCAGACGCTGCGCGGCGTTAAGGGCGCGTGGATCAAGGAACAACAGGTGGTGGTCGAAAACGGCGCCATCACCAGCTACCGGGTGAACATGATGATCACCTTCGTGCTGGACGACTAAGGTGCAGTCGCCACCGGTGCCGCTTTCGCTCATTGGCAGTGTGCCGGGGTATCATCGAAACCCGTGAAAACTGTCACAAAGCGGAGGACGGCCTAATGGACTGGTGGCGACTCCTCCACATCCTCGGGATGATCTGGCTCGGCGCGGGGCTCGGGGCGGTGTACCTACCGATTCTGCGCGCATGGGCAACCAAAGACCTCGACTACCAGATGCACTGTGTGCTGGAAGCGGCGAGAAGCGAAACGCGTGTACTGCTTCCCGGCGCAATGGCCACTGGCATCACGGGCTTCTTCTGGGGTATGGCCGCCGACTACAACCTCGTGCGCGATGCCTGGTTTGGGGCACTGGCCATC
>CAZDZP010000405.1:0-2077 GCA_964509855.1 uncultured Anaerolineaceae bacterium
CGCCACGCCCTTGGGGCTCAGAATCACGCCGTAGACGACATCCCGCTGCGACGATACTTGCCGCGTATAGTCGTTCA
The DNA here is from genome assembly GCA_964509855.1 of uncultured Anaerolineaceae bacterium. Lineage (GTDB taxonomy): Bacteria > Chloroflexota > Dehalococcoidia > Tepidiformales > Tepidiformaceae > CAZDZP01. The sequence goes on from CAZDZP010000405.1 coordinate 78, forward strand.
ACAGAAGAAAATCGAACCCGAGAATCGCATCCGGACTCACCAGCGAGATGAGCCGACCAAGCGCCTGGCCTCGCTCGATCAGTTGCTTTTCGTGGAACTCGGTCGAGGTCAGCAAAGTATAGAGCGTGTTCGCAGCCATGGTGATCGTCAGAATCGTCGATACCATCAGCGTGAACTTCGCTCCCAGACCCAGCCTCATTGCCTCTCCATGCGCGCGACCGCGCGGCGAAGTTCGAACGGATACCGGCAAAGTGCCGGCACGTTCGATTAACGTCTTGAGGTCAAAAGTCTGGGTCTTCTCGGAATCGAGTGGGTAAATTGATGGGGTAACCATGGCTGGAAGGCGCATGGATATTGGCTTTCGGGCATTTCGGTGGGGGCTCGGAAACGGCATCATATCTGGATGGCCAATTCAGCGATGCGACGGCGGCGACTATGGGACGAATACGCGATCCCTGGATTTCGTCCGCACCCCACGGTACGCGGCGTGTTCGGTGATCCGAAAGCGCGTGTCATTACCCTCAAGCGGCGCTCAAAAAAACGATCTGCGGGTGCTGTGGTCGGGCACACATGGGTTGGTACGACCGACACACGCGGATCGTTCGCGATTCTCAGTGTGGAGACGCCCGCGTCTTCCTGGCGATCGAGGTGCGCAGAGTTCAGTGCAAGGATTGCGGGCGCGTGAAGAGCGAGCAGCTCGACTTCCTCGCGGACAATCCCTTCTATACCAAGCGCTTTGCCTACTACGTCGGGCGACGATGTCGTCAGGCCACCATCAAGGACGTTGCCGAGGAGTTCAGGCTTCACTGGGAGACGATCAAGACCCTGGAGATGCAGTACATGCGGGCGCAGTTGGCCAAAGTCGGCACGCCCGCGCCGAAGGCGGCATCGACGAGATCTCGATCCGCAAGGGACATACGTATCGCATCGTGGTGAGCGACCTGATCCGAAGGCGTCCCATCTGGTTCGGTGGCGAGGACCGCTCCGAGAAGAGCATGGCGATGTTCTACGACTGGCTGGGTGAGAAGAAGACCGGCGGCGTTCGCCTGGCGGTGATGGACATGTGGAAGCCGTTCCGCAACGTGACGAACGAACGCGCCCCGCAAGCGGCAATTCTCTTCGACAAGTTCCACATCATGCGTCATCTGGGCAAGGCACTCGACGAGGTGCGCAAGTCCGAGTACCGGCGTCTGAGCGGTCGAGACCGCAGCTACATCAAGGGCCAGAAGTACACGCTGCTCTTGCGCCGGGAGAATCTGACGCTGGACGCCAGGAGGGCGCTCAAGAAGCTGCTTGCGGCGAACAACCGACTCAATCGGGCCTACTTGCTGAAAGAGTCCTTCGGTCAGCTCTGGGACTACGAGAGCGAAGGCTGGGCACGGCGATTCTTCGAGAACTGGCGGGCGAGCCTGAAGTGGCAGCGCTTGAAACCCTACGAGAAATTCGCCGAGATGATCGATCGACATTGGGAAGGAATCGCCGCCTACTGCAAGCCGCAGAACAAGGTCTCGCTCGGCTTCGTCGAAGGCCTCAACAACAAGATCCGCGTCATCCAGCGTCGAGCCTACGGACTGCGCGACGAAGAGTATCTGCGCTTGAAGGTCCTGAGTTGCATGCTGCCAAAGCTCTGAACGATACGCGCGCCCAACACGGGTTACCCACCGCCGAGCGCCTGCCTGCGCTACGGACGCGCAGGCCCTCACCCGTGGATAACCCTGCGCCGCAGCACTCACTCAGCCCCCGCTCCTGTACATACCGCCAGTGGAAATCTCAAGAAATCACCCACTCGATTCCGTGAAGAGCCTTTTTGTATACACGCACGACACCCTTCGGCATCGGCATGCCCAAGCGCGCAGCCTCGCGGTTCTCGAACTGCACGAACACGCCCACCTTCATCTTCTGCCCGATGTTCCCGACGCTCGAACGGTAGTAGTAGTCACGCCCCTGCAGGACCAGTTCCTTCGTCACCGGCACGCCGACCGCACCGAGCAGCGCGACCT
>CAZDZP010000406.1:0-2064 GCA_964509855.1 uncultured Anaerolineaceae bacterium
CGGAATTTCATGAAGGACCGTTGTGGGTCGGCCACCGATGGTCGCAGAACGGCCAGAAGCCGACATTCGCGAGGCCTAATGAATCATCTCGTTATCGCGCCGTGCGCATGAGGAAATCAAATGATCTATCTCTCGGCGGCACACCGGGGATGCTGTAAATCAGGTTGTCAATGGGATTGTCTGGGCTCGCGTACTGTCGGTACTGGTTGCAAGTAAACGCCTCCTCGACCGTCGGCCGATCAGAGCGGAAGTAGAGTGCCTGGCGTGAATAGACTTGGACGGCATGGTTGCACCGGTCGACTTCTTCATCGCTCAAGACGATAGTCAAAAGCCGCGGTTGGACGGTAAACGATGGTGGCCGGGCAACGATGACGCTCACACGTGGCGTGATCGGCGCCAAGATCTTCGGAGCTATAGGAGGATTGGCGACGGCTCTAACATTGTGGAAGAAGCCGTCGCCGAAAATGAATTCTCTGCCTTGGGAGAAGAGAACGACGAACTTGCCGTTTGAGCCAATGGTATCGGAGACCAAACGTTGAGATTGCCGCATATTGACGCCAATCAGCGCGTTCCGTTCCGGATTGGGGACGGGACCGCGCAGGTGCTCGGCAAGAGACACTGACGCTTCGCGGTTCATCGGGCTGCGGACAGCTAAAGAGACCACACACTCGGTCAGTAAGCGAAGCTGGTCATCGGCGGAAGGTTGTCCGAGAAAGCGCGCGCGGGACTCTCGATGTGGCGCGAATTCATACTCGAGGGTCTGTAACCACGAGATTACAGAAGGAAAGTTTGTGTCAGCAGCATCAAGCTCGTTTTCGAAGCTCGTGTCCCAATCTGTTGAGTCGCCCGCATGGCGACCCAACTTGACGTGATGCGCGTTACCAATCACGCCCAGCTGTTTGGGGTGAACGCGCCGACAAGTCCCGTCTGGCTGGATCCAGCCGGTCATCCCGTCTTCGGCTGCCCAGTGAGCAGATACGCACTCGGGCCACCAATGATGACGCGCAGACTTTAGCCTTGGCATATGAGCTCTAACGCTCCGGTTCAGCGGAGGCTTAAGCCGTCCGCTGCAACCGGTTGTTATGCCGCTCCGCTCGATACATCACGTGGATTGCTGGTCGTGCCAGTCTTCCGGAACTAGCGCCGGCGGTTTTGTCCAAGGCTGTTCCACCAATGCTTCTTGGAACCACTCGTCACGAAGGTTCGCGTGCTCGGTGACGATCAACTGAAAACCAGGGACATCCTCTTGAGTGAATTTCAACAATAGCTCGAACAGTCGGCGCACCGCATCGAGGTCAGCGTCAGCTTCGGTCTTCTGCACCGAGCCATCGGCATCCTTGTAGACCTGTTCAGACGGAAAGTAGACCTGGGTCGGCTGGTCGATCAGTAGGAAGCGAGGGATCGGGCGGTTATTCTGTGCCGCGAACAGATGCAGGGCGAGCAGTGCTGACAGGTGGTAGGCCAGATGGTTCTCGCCACCCCCGGTCCTTCCCATTGGAACCGGACGTTCGGGGCGATCGAAGATGAGGGTCAACTGCGGTAGGTTGAGCCGCGCAGGGTAGGGGCTGAACTCGGCGTCGAACTTCTCGATGTATCGCGACGCATGTGCAGAGATGTTGTTGAGGATCGAGGCCAGGCGTTCGTTGCTGTCATCCGCGCCAATCTGCTCCTCAAGCTGCTTAACCTTGTTGTTGAGGCGGCGATTCTCCGCTTCCAGCCTGGCAAGATCCTCGTTCGGGAGGAGCGTCTCCAGGAACAGGCTGATGCGACCAACTACTCGCGCGGCCGCGTTATTGCGGGTACCCATCTGAGCAATGACCTCGTTGGTCGAGATCGCCGCAGATAGCTCCGCCTCCTTCTGCTTGATGGCGCCTGCGATCTCGTCCGCTTTGGCAGCTAGTTCGGTCAGGTAGGCTTCGAGTTTGGGGCGCTGGCCGGTGGCGATGCGCAATTCCCTATCGAGCGATTCCAACTCGTTCAGCAGGACCGCGGCAACCGGGGATTCCAGCGCGAGGTTCCGCTCGCTGAACGGCCATTGCCATTCGCCGCTGTCGGGGTTCTTCG
>CAZDZP010000407.1:0-2064 GCA_964509855.1 uncultured Anaerolineaceae bacterium
TTCATTCGTGAGCATGCGCGTTCCTCAGTGATTCAAGGTAAGTCTGGCCCCAGCCCCGGGCGTCGGCGGCGCGGACTGCGGCCACGAGCCTGTCGCTGATGCCGTCGAGTTCGCCAGCCACCGCCTGGCGAAGCGTGCCAACGAAGCCCTCGTGGTCGAGCGGGTCGAGCGTCGCGAGGCCTTCGCGTTCGAAGCCGGCGAAGGCGGTGGCGACGCCCGCATCACGCCCGGTGAGCACCACACCGCGTTCGCCTTCGGGGCGCCGCGATTGCACCGCCACAGCCTGCAACGGCACGAGGTTCATGCCGTCGGAAAGCGATGACGTGCAGACCACGTCGGCGGCGCCGAGCAGGCCAAGGACTTCCTCCCACGCGAGGGCCCGGGCAGTGTTCAGGAAGAGCGACCCTCCTGGGGCCAACCGCTGGCATTCGGCGGAGGCCTCGGCGATTTCGGCACCAAGCAACTGATAGGCGAGCACCCCTTCGCGTGTAGGCGAGGCGATGCCGACGTAGCTAAAGGCGATGCCTCCGCTGTAGAGCTCGGCGATGGCCCGGAGCCGCTCGGGGATGCCTTTTGTGTAGTCAGCGCGTTCGAGGCCGACTACGAGCGGCCGGGGGATGTCGCCGAAGTCGCCGAGCAGAGCAGGCAAGCGAGCGGTGGCGGCTTCGGCCACTGTCTGTTCGACGTCGATACCTACGGGAAACGCGGCGACGGCGACGCGGCGCCCTTCGACCGCGAGCGCATCGCCGTCGGCGGTAGCGAGGCCGAGGGCGACGGCTGCCTCCCGGAAGCGGGCCGCATCGGCGCTGGTCTGGAACCCCGCAAGGCTGGACCCGAGGATGCCGCGCACCCACTCGGTGAAGTACGTAGCGCCCGTTTCGTCCAGGAATTCCCGGGCGATGGCCCAGGATGGAAAGGGAGTGTGCAGGAAGAAGCCAATGGCGCCGGTGTAGCCGCGTTCACGCAACATCTCGGGCGCGAGGCCGAGCTGGTAGTCGTGCACCCAGCAGCTTTCAGCGCGGCCATCGGTCATGGCGGCATCGGCGAAGGCGGCGTTCACGGCCTGGAACGCCTGCCATTGCGATGGGGTAGGCGTTTCCGGCTCGGGGAAGTAGTTGGTGAGACGTGGCAAGGGCGAGCGCACGAGGTGCATGGCGGGCCAGAGGAAACCATTGGCCGAGGCGGCGTAGTGCCCCTCCCAGGTGGAGTCATCGAAGTAGAGACGGTGGTGGCTGAGCCTGCCGCCGCCAGGAAGCGCGAGCGCTTCGCGACCTTCGGAGTCGGTCCACTCGCGGTCGAAGGCGCCGCGGCCGGCGCCAATCCAGGTGGTGCTGCCGTCACGGGCGATCACGGGGCTCACGGCCACGAGTAAGCCGCCGGTTCCTGCCGGGGGAGGCGGCCCACCGCCGGGCGGCGTCGCATGGTCCATGTAGGCGCGGTTCGCCAGGATGAGGTCCGCGTTCGGCATGCCCCTAGCTTAACCTGCGCATCACTAACGACCGCCCCTCGTACAATGGCGCGCGGGAAGCGGAGGTGCCGGGGTATGCGGGGTTCACGTCAGCGAATTGGGGCAGCAATCCTGGGCATGGCATTGCTGGTGGTCACCAGTTCCTGCGCCGAAGGAACGAATCTCCCCACGGGCCTTGGCGAACTGTCCTCGCTATGCGGCGCCTACAACAGCGTCGTCGAGGAGTTCCCCCTGGCTATTCCCGTGGACGAGAACAACCCCGGCCGCAACCTCGCCGCGCAAGATTCCGTCGAGCAACTCCGCGCGCGTGCAGCCAGCCTGCGCGATGCGGTCCGCACCGTTGGTGCATCGCAAACGAAGCAGGGCTTCGAACGCTTCGTCCAGGAGACGACGCGCTCGCTGCAGTCGGCGGAAACAGAGATCGCCCGCATCGGCGCGCCGACGGACTGGCTCGAGATCCAACTCCGGCTCAACGCGTCGGTTGAGGGCGCCGATAGCCGCCTGCGAAACACGATCGACGGCCTGGGCGGGAACCTGCGGGAGGAGTGCGGATGATTCCGTTCGATCACACCGGGGACCGCGGGCGAGGAAGTGAG
>CAZDZP010000408.1:0-2046 GCA_964509855.1 uncultured Anaerolineaceae bacterium
GGACTGCTGAGGAGTGGCAGCTTCAAGGGGACGAGCGTCGCTTGCGTTCGCAGCCAGGGCGGCGTACCGGGCCCCGTCGAGCACGTTTCGTGGCATCGCATCCTTCAGGGTAGGGGGACGTTCGGTCCAGGGCGAAGGGCTTTCAGGGCACAAAGCTGCAACAAGGAGAACCCCCGCACTCTACCGTGAGTTCGCGTTCAGTCTCGCTGCGCCTGACCCGATTTGACGGGCATCGACGATGAGGCAGAAAGCCATATCTCTCTATGTGTCGGTGGAATCGCGCGGAGGGTGACTGCAGGTTGCAGCAGACCGGTGAGGTCTAAAACCACACCTCGGTGGCCGAGATTCAATGGGGGAGTGGCATTGCCCCGAACTGGAGAACAGGTTTGTTAGGCAGCGGGTGCCCTGGATGGTGTGAGGTACGAAGCCTCGTAGGTGGCTGGCGGCAGGTCGCTGGTGGATGAGTGTAGCCGCTGGCGATTGTAGAGGACTTCGATGTACTCGAAGACAACTGTCCTGGCTGCCTCAAGGGTTGGCAGTGGTAGACGGTAGACGAGCTCCTGCTTGAGGGTGAAGAAGAAGCTCTCGGCGACGGCGTTGTCCCAGCACTGGCCGGGCCGGCTCAGTGACTGGCGGATGCCGTGTTGGCCCAGGAGTGTCCGGAAGGCTTCCGAGGTGTACTGACCGAGTTCAAGGAGTCGTTGCAACACCGCCTTGTTGGAGCAAGGATAGGTGAAGATCAAGGGTCTCGGCAGGGGTCTTCCATCCCAGCGTCTTGCGCGGTCGACTATTGAGCTCAGCAGCGATCGCCTCGAGGTCGCTGACGCTATGCCTGCTGAGGTCGGTGCCCTTTGGAAAGTACTGGTGCAGCAGGCCATTCGTGTTCTCGTTCGTGCCGCGTTGCGAGGGGCTGCGGGGGTCGCAGAAGTAAATCGCCATGCCGGTATCGACGGCAACGAGTGTGTGAGTGCGCTTATGAGCGTCAACACCAACGATAACCATTCGTCCAGCATCCAGGTATCACTCTTTTGGTAGCGCCGGACCGGCGGTGGACATGCCTTCATCAAGGGTTTGACGAGGCTCCTATCAAGTCATCCCGACCGGACCGAACATCGCCTGGATGGCGGCGCATCAAGGAGAAGCCACAGGCGAAACTGGACAGCGATGAAAAGAGCCAACCTACCAGGCGCACTGATCGTAGACATGAAGGCAAAGAAAGCCGTTGCTCGCTTGAGGATGTCCCGCTCCTCTCGCAAGGTCCGATTCTCCCGCCGCAGGTAGGCCAGTTCTTCGCGCTCGCTCGTCGTCAGCCCTTCACGCTTGCCCTCATCGATCTCGGACTGCGCTACCCAGCGCGCCATCTTTGGTGTCCGTCAATTCGGGGCAAGTCCACTCTTTTGATGCTGCGCCATGGACCCTCTTCGTGATGGCAATGGTACTATTCGCTGCAGCCATGAGGAACGCACTCAAAGCCCCGCGTAAGTGTCCTCGACCCCGTTGGCGAGAGTGACGCATGCCCTACGTGGAGGTGCTCGTCCTTGAGGACGGCGTGGTGAAGAGCGTTGCGCAAATCTGGGAGAATGGCCTGATCGTTGGCAATCGTCGCTGGCGGGAGACCATCAAGGTGCGCTGGAATACAAGTGGCATACCACGTCGCGGCCCCAAGCTGCTGGCCTGGGCGCTCCGCGAGTTCGATCGTGGCGCGGTGGCCACGACTATCGGTGAAGGCGCTCCTCCGCCCCAAGGGAAATCCTGCTCGAGATTTTGGGGCTTGGAGTAGCCGGGGCAAGCAGCATCGGCTGCCTTCTCCTGCAGGCTGCGTTGGACGCCCGCGAGCACGAGTCCTGCGGCCCGGACGGAGGCGCGGGGGAGGAACTCCGCACGCTCCGCCCGGAAGACCGCAGTACTGAGCGATTGTATCGACAGGTTTCGGAACAGTCCGCACCCCCACTGTTCATACTCTCGAACGCTGTATCGCGGGTGTTGAGGCTTGTGAATCGCCAGAGTTAATGTCCGCTTTGGAGGGCAGATCGCCAGGGTGATGCC
>CAZDZP010000409.1:0-2042 GCA_964509855.1 uncultured Anaerolineaceae bacterium
CATGACCGTGCCCATGCTGGCGGCGAGACCGATGCAGACCGTTGAGACATCCGGGCGAATCAGGTGCATGGTGTCGAACATCGCGAGGCCAGCGGTGACGCTGCCACCGGGGCAGTTGATGTACATCATGATGTCTTTCTGGTCGTCTTCGCGGGCGAGGTAGAGCAGTTGAGCGACGACGACGTTAGCGACCATCGCATCGATGGGGGTGCCGAGGAAGACGATGCGCTCCTTGAGTAGCAGGGAATAGATGTCGTAGGCGCGTTCGCGGCGCCCATCGGATTCGATGACGAAGGGCATAATGTTTTCCGGGCGAACGACATCCGCATCCGGGCGCTTGCCCGCCATTAGTTCGTGCATTAGGTCGATTGCCTGGCTCATGTCCGCGCTCCTGAGGTTCCCTGTTGTCTCCAGTGTGACCGGTGGACCTTGGCTTGTGCAAAGTCCTGAGCCCTGCCCGTTGGGGTAGGCGTCATAACGTCGGCGATGCGCAACAATGCAATGGAAGGGACGGCGGGATGCTTCCCGGCTCCGGCCCGTCGATCGAAGAATAGAGGGATATGTCCGGGGAACGACGACAACTACGCGAACAGGCTGGTAAGAAGGGCGAACGTCCGAAGCAGCCTGTTTGGCCAACCTTGCGGCGAGCGATTGCGTTGTATCGCCCGCACAGGCGAATGGTGATGGCGCTGCTGGCCGTGATTGTCGGCAGTGCCTTCGTGGGTCTCGGGCCACCGCTATTGCTCCAGCGCATCATCGACGATGCGCTCCCAAGCCCGGGGAGCCCCGCCAATGTGGGCCTGCTGAACCTGCTCATCGTCGTGATGGTTGTGCTCGTCGCGGTTTCATCCGTGTTCAACGTGCTGCAGGCGTACCTGGCGAACGTCATTGGCCAGAGCGTGATGTTCGAACTGCGCATGGCGCTCTTCAAGCATCTTACCGGGATGTCGCTGGCATGGTTCACCTCGAACCGGAACGGCGACGTGCTGTCGCGCGTTTCGAACGATGTAGCCGCGGTACGCACGGTCGTAAGCGATACGCTTTCCGGGGTCGTCGGGAACATCATCGTGGTGACTTCGACGCTGGCGCTCATGATGCTGCTGGACTGGAGGCTGGCGCTGTTTTCGGTGGCGTTCCTCCCGGTGTTCATCTTCCCGGCGCGGCGCGTGGCGGCGATTCAGCACCGTCTAACTTCGGAAGCTCAGACGCGGCTGGCGACGCTCAACAGCCACATGCAGGAGTCGCTTTCCATCAGCGGCATCCTGCTGATGAAGAGCTTCGGGCGGCAGGCAAACGAGCAGGAGAAGTTCGAAGAAACGGCATCCTCCATCCGGACGCTGGAAGTGCGGCGGGCGATGGTGGGGCGCTGGTTCATGGTCTCGTTGCAGTTGTTTGGGGCCATCGCGCCGGCGGTTGTGTACTGGTACGGCGGGCATCGCGTCATCGGCGGCGAGGCCTCGCTCGGTACGGTTGTTGCGACCGCGACCTTGCTGACGCGGGTGTTTCAGCCAGTGAACCAGCTTTTGGGGGCGCACGTGACGGTGGTGAGCTCGCTGGCGTTGTTCGAGAGGATCTTCGACTACCTGGACCAGGAGCAGGATATTCGCGACCGCGAAGGGGCGGTTCCGCTGCGTGATGTGCGGGGCGCGGTCGCCTTCGAAGACGTTCGCTTCGGCTACAAGTCGGATATTCCCGTGTTGCAGGATGTGAGCTTCGAAGTGCCGCCGGGAAAGTTCGCCGCTTTCGTTGGGCATTCGGGCGCAGGGAAGACGACAGCTGCGTACCTCCTCGCGCGGCTTTACGACGTGGACACGGGACGAATCACGGTCGATGGCCACGATGTGCGGGACGTGACGTTGCAGTCGCTTTCGGACTCGATTGGCATCGTGAACCAGGAGCCCTTTCTGCTGCACGATACGATCCGGGCGAACCTGCAGTACGGATCACCGGGCGCCACTGACGAGGAAATCGAGGAGGCGGCGCGTTCGGCGAACATCCACGACTTCGTGATGGGGCTGCCAGAAGGCTACGACACGGTCGTG
>CAZDZP010000410.1:0-2030 GCA_964509855.1 uncultured Anaerolineaceae bacterium
CGACTCCCACCGGGGGCGTGGCATTGGCCGCGTACTGCTGCTCCAGTGCCTCCACGCGATGGCGGCCGAGGGCTACGCGTACGCCATCATTGGAGGCGTCGGGCCGCGCGACTGGTACGAGCGCGAGGTAGGAGCCTTCGCTATTCCCGGTAGCGATACGGGGATTTATAGCAGCAGGGTTGGGGGCTGGGAACGGCCGTAGCCGATCCCGCAGGCGGACTTGCCTAGCTGGCGACGGGCATCCGTTCGGCGCGTCCGAGCCGGTCCGTTGCCCACGACGGTTCATTTTCAAGCGCCGCGAAAGTGCGAGATGCGTTGCATTTGACGCATTGCGCCGGGAGTTCCCGCTGTCCGTTTGGGGTTTCGATGCGCCAGTGGTGAATGCAGGTCTCCATGTCGTGTCTCCAGGGAAGCGTGCCCTTGTTTCGGGTTCAGTGGAGTCTGCACTTCAACCAGTTGCAGCATCACAAAGCGAATCAGACATGGAGTAACAGGTTCATTACAGGAGGCCTCTCGCCTCATATCAGCCGAGGAGTTGGCGCTTGCCCCAGTCGGTGCGCAGCCGCAGCCGCGCTCTCGCACCGCGTTCTACCTCGACGACTTCAGCCCTTTCCAGGAGGGTGGCGACCTGGCTTCCGACCGAACGCTTCACCCACTTGCGGAAGTAGTCGTCGAAGGTGCCGAAGGTTGCTTCGCTGTTGCGGGTCGCGGAGACGACGACCCAACTGCGGCCCGACAGGTAGCCCGGGATGCCTTCGAGCCACTGCCACTTCAGCTCGGTATAGCTCTTCTGCGGCCCCACGAGGAGCACGAGTCCCGCATCGCTGAACGAGTGGAGTGTGAACGGTTGATCCTTCACGACGGTGCCCAGCGATTCGGGTGGGTCGAAGGTTCCGCGAAACGCCTGTTCGACTGGACCGCCGCTCATTAGGTGGCCGATCTGTTGGCCGCAGAGTTGGGTGTATTCACGGCTTCTAGTATTGCCAACGAAAGTGTGCGACCGCAAAGCCTGCCGCTTGGCCTACAATGGCGCTATGCCATTTGGACTTTGCCCCGGTGTCTGTCTCGCAACCGGTTCGTGGGCGCTTGCGGGCGTGCTGCTTGTCGGAAGTTTCGTCCCGAACCCCTTCCGGCGAGACAGCGAAACCGCCGAGATTGACGCCGCCAGTGACCCGCGATAGCGAATCAGCGACGGCGGCGCCGAAGAAAGCACCGTTCTTCGTGCGGATACCGCGCACGGTTGGCCGCAAGATCGTGTCGGCGATTCGGCTGCTCGTGCTGGCTGTAGCCGGGCTGGCGGCGTTGGTAGCCGCGCTCATCGCGTTGGATGCGGCGATGCTGGGAGATGCAAAGCGCAGGCACTAACGGCGCGACCAAACTTTGCGGCGTCCCCAACACCAGGTACAGATGCTCACCGGCTTGTCGATTTTCACGTAGCCGTCCTGGACGGCGTACATCCGATCGCGCAGGTGCGGGCGGCAGAAGAAGCCGTTGCACATTGAACACTGGAACTTTGGATGGAGCTCGGCACATTCCGGCTCACCGCAATGGCCTGACCCATTGCGCCCGGCAATCTCAGCCTTGTAGTCCTCGTGCTGGACCATGTTTTCGTGCTTGAGCATGCAGCGATTGCGGGCGCAGACAGCTTCGATATGTTCGACCACAAAGGCGTGCGGCTTGCAGAAGTCGCGCCCGCAGTACTGGCACGAATTGATGGACTCGTTCTTACAGCGGCTGAACCGCCCTCCGAGCTGGCAACGCCTCAAGGCACGCCTCCACACGGCCATGGTAACGAGACCGAGCGCAGGCTGCAGGAGCTATCGTCAGGGAAGCCAGAGACAAGCGCCGGGACCCCGCCCAGCGTTGAGCGCTCCGAGGGGCTTCCAACTGGCCGTGGAAAGGATCGTGACCAGCCCTTCTCCGTTGGAGGCGACGCCGACGTAGCGTCCCGAAGGGTCGGGGCAGATGCCGTCAGGGAAGTCCGCGACTTCGGCACTGGCCACGCGGTCGAGCGATGGCAACTCGAGCAC
>CAZDZP010000411.1:0-2023 GCA_964509855.1 uncultured Anaerolineaceae bacterium
GATTCGTTCGGCGTCCTTTACGCGCACTGCGCCGGAAAGAAGTTTGGGCAGCAGGAAGTCGCACATCTCCGCGAGCTTGGCGGACTCCCGCATCAGTGTTGCCTGCAACTCCCACAGTTCAAGTGCAAGGCTGTCAAACGCGGCGCGAACTGTTTCGCGCGGCACAAAGCATCGCTCTGCGTAGATCATATTCCTGTTGACGCCCGGCACTGCCGAATCCGTTGCTAATCGTCCAAGATCAGCAGCTTGTAGCTGGTAAAACAACAGCGGGAGAGACGTTCGAGTATCCGTTAGTTTTACGAAGAACGTGGTATCGATGGGGAAAAATGGTCCATGAGACCATTCGACTGTACCCGGATTGCCCTTACGACCCACGACGATCCCTGGACCAGCAGTGATCGCCTCGTTGTGCCAACCAACCTGCCCGTTCGAGCCGTAGACAGGAATCGACCCTGGTTGGCGGCCGTCCGCCTTCAGAGCCTTTCCGTACGCGAGCACGAGAACTTCGCCAAACCCTTTCACCTCCCACCCCTCCGGCACGGGGCCGATGTCGGAGTCGACGAAGCGGGTGGGCAGGGCGTCGAAGACGGGCTGGGGCATGGAGGGGAGGGCGGTTGCGCCGGCGGCCTTGGCCTTGACCGGCTCGAAGTCGACGAACCATGCCCGGAAGATCGCCCGCGCCAGCCGCTCCAGCGCCCGTGCCGTCCGCCGGTTCTGCTCGATTTTGTCGTCCAAAACTCCGGCGCTATGGGCGATGGAAGTTTGTTCTTCAATCGGGGGAACGACAATAGAAAGCTTACGCTGTGCTGTAATTGGTACCTGGTTTCGAGTTGAGTGGCTCATTACTGCTTTGAGCTGGTTCTGAAAGTCATGCCCGGACAAATACGCCGCCAGATATCGGGGCAGCAATCGCGTTTGATCAACTCGGAAGTATGTTAGTGATGTGCCGATTAGGGTACGTTCCTCCAGTGACGGCACGACTGCCACGCGGCCAATTGTTGCGTTGTGTGAAAGAAGTACATCGCCAGATTCAATGAAGCCGTAGGTGAACTGGTCCGCCTTGTCTTCTGCAAGCCGAGGTGCTTCAGCGAAGTCGATCCGTCCGGCGTCACTAATCACCTTTGCAGTCAGAAACGGGACGCCTTCTTCGCCAAATTCACTGGTTCTCGGATAGCTTGATCCATAGTTGCCGTCCTTGTGGGCAAGGATCGTCCCGTTGTCGATGAGCGACTGAATCGTTACACGCTGGACAGGATCAGTCGCCATAGGCGACGCCTTTCAACATTACTCGAATCTGAAGCTGCAATCTCTCGCTCTCGACAAAGCACTCCTCCAACTCCGCCAGCAGGCGCGGATACTTCTCCGCGAACGGCTCGCCGTCGTCCTCCTGCGCCTCGGCGCCGACGTAGCGGCCGGGGGTGAGCACGAAGCCATGCTTGCCGATACCCTCGATCGTCTCGGCCTTGCAGAAGCCGGGGATGTCGCGGTACTCCCACTTGCCGTGCTCGGCCTCGTCCCACCAGTCGGACGCGGGCTCGCCGCGCCACTGGCGGAAGGCGTAGACAATGCGGCCGAGGTCGGAATCGAAATTCGGGTCGCCCATGCCGTCGGCCAGCATGCTCTCGCCGCGGTCGCCGCCGGTCAGCACGCGCAGCGTTCGCGTCTGCATGGTTCCCAGCTTGCGCGCGTCGATAAACAGCGTTTCGCCTGTGCGATCGCGCCCGCCATGCTTGAGGTTCTTACCCGTCTTGTCGCGGGTGAGGAACCAGAGGCAGGCGGGGATGCCGGTGGTGAGGAAGAGCTGGGCCGGCAACGCGACGATACAATCCACCAGGTCGGCTTCGACGATGCGCTGGCGGATCTCGCCCTCGCCGCCGGAGCCGGTGGAGAGCGAGCCGTTGGCCATGACGAAGCCGGCGACCCCGCCGCCGCGGCCGTTGGGCGGCGCCAGATGGTGGATGAAGTGCTGGATCCAGGCGTAGTTGGCGTTGCCGACCGGCGGCGTGCCGTAGCGCCAGCGCAC
>CAZDZP010000412.1:0-2015 GCA_964509855.1 uncultured Anaerolineaceae bacterium
ATGGCGGGTTCGGCGGCGCTGCAGAGAACCGACCGGTTGTTGCGTCACGGGATCATTCGTAGAGCAGATTGACGTGCGGCACACCAGACCAAATCGCGTCAAAGACGCAACCTATTGGCTGCCGAATGGGCTGGAGCCGACTACAGTGCCCGCCAAGGAGGTCCATTCATGAACATGCACGATGATCAGGACCGCATCGAGAAGGTCGTCGACCTGGCTGCGCCAGTCGCACGGGTCTGGCGAGCAATCACGCATCACGAAGAATTCGGGGCGTGGTTTCGCGTTCAACTCGACGGGCCGTTCCGCGTGGGGGAGACGACCACGGGAAACATCACCTCCCCGGGGCACGAGCACATGGAATGGGAGTCCGTCACGGAGAAGATGGACCACGAGCGTCTGTTCGCATTCTCGTGGCCGCCAAGCCTCATCGACCCTGAAACGATGTACAGCGCCGACGCAAGGGTCCTGGTCGAGTTCCGGCTCGAGGCAACCGATACTGGCACGCGACTGACCATCATCGAAACGGGCTTCAAGCAGTTCCCCGCATCGAAGCGGTTGGAAGTCCTGCGTTCGTGCGCGGATGGATGGGAACTTCAGGCCGCGAATATTGCCGCTCATGTCAGTTGCTAGCGCCGACACTGGTTCGGCCTCGGTCTTTGCCGCGTTCGGCGCCGCGACGCGACTCCACCGTGTCGCGCGCCTGAGTGACGGGAAGCGGCGGTCACTCGTGCAACTTACCGACGGTCTTGATATGACCCGACAGGGTGTCACCAAACTCCTCCGCGACCGTCGAGCCCTTCGACAGCTCGACCTCCGCCTGACGCGGCTTTGGCGCGATCGGGCGACATTGATGGCGCCCGCGCTGCGATACAGGTTTCAGTGAATAGGTATGACGAGGACCCACGAGAGGCATGGGCGTCCTTCGAACCAGGCATTCGTTCCCTTGCGAAGCAGCTTGGAGTAGGCGTGGCTTCAAGGCCATAACACCGCATCGAGCACATTACTCAACGGAGGGTGATCGGAACTGACTCCGGGACGTCAGTGGACTGCTTACCTGGGAAAGGTCAGGCTGTAGGGGCATTGACGGATCGGGTCTGCGTTGATCCCCGGATAGTGCCGTGGCCTGATCTGTGGGAGAATCGTGACCCTCATGCGAGACGGTACAAACACCCCAGCATCCGGGCTGGGGGTCGACTCGAAGGTATAAACTGCTAAGGCGGGCTATCACCCTGATCGCCCGGTCGCCGGGACGCGGGCAGATCGACCGAGGGCTTCATGACGGACGTTCAGCATGGCGGTGGTGATCAGGGTCTGGCAGGGTGTCCGACACTCGGGCCGGATGACGCGGCGCGGTGGGATCAGGTCCGCTGGTGGCGGACGCTGCCGAGTGTGAGCATCCATCTGATGTGCCTGGGGGTGATCTGGGTGGGGTGGAGTTGGGTGGCGGTGGCGATGGCCGCGGCGATGTACCTGGTGCGGATGTTCGCGGTGACGGCGTTCTACCACCGTTACTTCTCGCACCGGACGTTCCGGACCTCGCGTGCGGCGCAGTTTGTGTTCGCGGTGCTAGGGGCGACGGCGGCGCAGCGTGGTCCGCTGTGGTGGGCGGCGCATCATCGTGCGCACCATCGCCATGCGGATCAGGTCGGCGATCTGCACTCGCCGGGGTTGCAGGGTCTGCTGTGGAGCCACATGGGCTGGTTCTTCGCCGAGCCGAACCTGAAGACGAACTACGGCGCGACCCCGGACCTGGTAAAGTTTCCTGAGCTTGTATGGCTGAATAAGTTGCACGTGCTGGCGGTGATCGCCTTCGGAGCAGCGATGTGGGGGCTTGGATCGCTGCTGGCAGTCACTGTGCCGTGGCTGGGGACGAGCGGGGCGCAGATGTTCGTGTGGGGGTTCGCCATCTCGACGGTCGTACTGCACCACGCGACGTTCACCATCAACTCGCTGGCGCACGTGTTCGGCTCGCGGCGCTACAACACGAAGGATGACAGCCGCAACAACTGGCTGCT
>CAZDZP010000413.1:0-2009 GCA_964509855.1 uncultured Anaerolineaceae bacterium
ACACGGCGTTTCCCTTGCCGAGATCGAGGAAGTGCTGAACGATGATCCCCGGTTTGCGCCGGATGTGAGACATTCGGGGGCGGAAGACCGGTTCATCGCCGTTGGCAGAACCAGCAGCGGCAGGCCGGTCTTCGTGGCTTTCACCTTTCGCGTGAAGCTTGGCCGCATGTTCGTCCGCCCGGTCAGCGCCCGCTACATGCACAGAAAGGAAGCAGAGCGCTATGCAGAGGCAGGTTCCCCGACTGACGACTGACGAGGAAGCGGAGGCTTTCCTGGATCAGGACCTTTCGGACCTCGATTTCTCGCAGTTCAAGCCCGCTCGTTTCGAGTTCGAGAAGAAATCCGAGCGGATCAACATGCGCGTACCCAAGCCCCTCTTGGACGCGCTGAAGGCGAGGGCCAGCCATCGCGGCATTCCCTTCACCCGCCTCATCCGCGAAATGATGGAGCGCGAACTCTCCCGGCCAGAGCGCTGATGCGCGGCATGAAGGTCGTGGTTTCTGCATGAACCCTTTGGGAACACCTCCCTTCTGAATGGGAAAAGAGTTTGTGTCCCCTTTAGCCGGAGTATCGTGGCACATGTCCCCCTAAGCCCGTGAATTTCCTCGCAGAACTGCTGAAATGAGAGCGAAGAGGCGATGGAAAAGGTAATCAATATGAGCGCTCTCGGAGACCGGCTCGCGGTTGGTTTCCGCGTGGCGGATTTGAAGTTCATTGCCGAGGCGGGTCAGCTCACGCGCGTCCTTTTCAAGGGCTTCCCGGAATAACGGGGAGGACGCTCCCGCCGTCTTGTCGAGCATTGCGGGAAGCTGCGTTTTCTTGTCCGGGCCGTTCAGAGTCTTCAGGCGCTCCCAAGAGTCCCAGAGAGCTTCAAGCGCTTCCCGCCTAATGGCTATGTCGGGATCGAAGAATTTGCGTCGCGCCTTCTCTAGAATCGAGTCAAGCTCATTATCGCCGGTGCGAAATGCCGCCGCCGTCAACACTTCGCGGAGAACCGGCGCGGCCAGCCTTTCGACCTGACCGTGCTCCTGCAGCACATAGACAAGTCCGTTGCGTCGGAAGATTCTGTTTACCGCTTCGCGAAACTCTTCGCGGCCCGCGTCGATATCGAAGCTCAGGTGATGGTGGTCGAAGTAGCTATGGTAGCCGCCCTTGATGGGCTCGCCAATCACGCGCCAAGAAAACTCGACCAGATCGAGAATATCGAGAGTTGGCGGGACGTCACGTGGTGCGCCGAACCAAGGCGGGTGAACAAAGGCCGGGACTTCTGCCCGCAGAGCTTTCGCAAACGCGTCTGCGTCAGTGCCGATCGGTCCCTTTCCGTCGTAGCATGTTTCAGGGTAGGTCGCCCCAAACGAGCCGTCCGCCACACGGCTCATGACCAAGGCCTGAATGCCGCCCCATGCCCCTTCGCGAATCTCTTCCAAGTCGCGCGGCTTCTCTCCTTGTTCGCGTTCGCTGAAGTAGCTCATACACCATTTCCATTTCTGCAGCCGGCGCCTACGTCGCCCTTAATCGTACTTGGCACGCGTTACGACCGGAAAAGCTCGTCGCTGTCGAGGATGTCGTCGAGCGTCCAGGGACACTCGGCTGGAACTTCGGGCTTGGTGTCGGGCTCCTCGCGGCTCAGGGCGCGGGTGGTGAGGCGGGCGGCGGTTCGGTAGTGTGCATCGAGGTCCGCCTGGAGGCCTTCGCGGGTGGTGGTGGTGGTCAGGCGGCGCTGCTGCTCGTTGCGGAACAGGTCGATCTCGTTCGCCCAGTGGGCGCGTGGCGCCTCGGCCTTGGCCCATCGGAGCTTCAGGAGGTGGATGATGATCTGCTCGAGGAGCGATTCGCAGGCTTGGCGTTGGCTGTGGCCCGAGGCCTCGATCTCTTCGGCCAGATGCTAGAGGTCGAGCGGGCCGTTTTGGTGGGTGGTGCGCAGGGCGCGCAGCTCTTTTGCCTGGCGTTCGGTCCAGGCGACGAAATCCTGCTCGTAGAGGTCGGTGGCGACCATGCCTCTTTTCTAG
>CAZDZP010000414.1:0-2009 GCA_964509855.1 uncultured Anaerolineaceae bacterium
CGCAGGAAGAGTTCCAGATCGCCGGGCGAACCTTCCACGAGCCGCGCTTCAACACGCCCTCCGGCAAAGCGCAATTCCGTGCGGTTGAACCACCGGCTTTCACCACGGCCCCGGGGGAGTATCGGATGATGACGCTGCGTTCCGAGGGCCAGTTCAACACTGTCGTGTACGACGAAGAGGACCTCTACCGCGGTAACAAACGACGCGATGTGGTGATGATGGCCGAAGAAGACGCCCGGGAGCTTGGGGTGAGCGAAGGCGACCGCGTGCTCGTTTCGTCCGAGGCAGGCGAAATGGCAGTTCATGTCGCCATCGTGCCCATCCGCGCTGGCAACGTCGCCATGTACTACCCGGAAGCGAATGCGATCGTTCCTCGCAAGCTGGACCCGCGATCCCACACGCCCGCGTTCAAGTCGGTGGTGGTTCGCATCCGCAAGCTAACTTAGTCCCGGCCCGTCGCATTTGCTCCACCAGAAGCGAGGCAACCATGACAACTCCTAAGTCGCCTTCCAGATTGCTGCGCCAGCGCATGGACCAGGGCATCGTTGTGGCCGCCGGGGCCTTCAGCCCCTTCGTTGCCCGGCTGGCAGAGGAGACAGGATTCGACGCGATCTACGTTTCCGGTGCGGCGCTGGCGAATTCCCTCGCCCGGCCCGACGAAGGGCTGACCACCCGGCGCCAGGTCCTCGACTTCACCCTATCCGTCACATCCGTGGTTGATGCGCCCGTCATCGTGGATGTCGACACAGGTTTCGGGGGGCCGAGAGCGACCGCCCAAACGATGCGCCTGTTTGAACGCGCCGGGGCGGCCGCCATCCAGATCGAAGACCAGGACCTCGCATTCAAGCGCTGCGGCCACCTGGAGGGAAAGCAGCTCATCTCGCCGCAACGGATGGCAGCCAAGGTGTCGGCGGCGCGTGAGTCCCGCGGAGACGCTGGTCCGCTTCTCATCGCTCGTACCGACGCCCGCGCCGTGGAAGGCATGGATGCTGCCATCGAACGGTCCTTGCGGTACATTGAAGCCGGTGCGGACATCATCTTCCCCGAAGCCCTCCAGTCACCCGAAGAGTTCCAACACTTTCGCGAGGCCGTACACGTCCCGCTCGTGGCGAATATGACCGAGTTCGGCAAGAGTCCGTGGCTTACCGACGGCGAGTTCGCCGAGCTCGGCTACAGCATTGTGCTCCACCCGGTGAGCGCCTTTCGCTTCATGGCAAAGTCGGTCCGGGAGGCCCTGCTCGAAATGAAGGCCGCCGGGTACCAAAAGCCGCTTGTGGACGACGGCAAACTCATGACCCGCGCCGAGATCGACCAATACCTGCGCCCCGGGTAAAGCTCCTCCGCCTGAAGCCCAAAACGCCCGGATACATGCCAGCGAAACGCCGACTGACTCTACATTCGTCTCAGGAATGTCCGACATACTGGGAAGGACAGGAGTCGATGTTCAATGGCAACCGCAAGATCATGGAACTCCCAACAGGCAGTGCCGCTTTCCGCCCCCAAGGTGGACCCGGTTACCGGCCTTGGCAACGCTGCGATGTTCAAACACGAAACCCTCAAAGCGATAGCCCGCTATCGCCGCATCGGCGAGCCCTTTAGCGTCCTCATCATCGCGACGGGTGAACGCGGCGCGGGTGACCCCGCACGCCATAGTTCCATCGCCAGGCTTCTTGCTGGCGCGGTGCGTACGGAAGACACACCCTGCCACCTTTCGGGACGGCAATTCGCCATCGTCCTTTCGGGGACTCCCGCGACGGGCGCCCGCGCGGCACTGGAACGGATTCTCACAGCTACTTCCTGGCAGCCGGGCCAAACGAACAGCGAATCGCCGACGACCGGGGTAGCGACCTGGTCAGAGTTCTTCACTGAATTCGATGACATCCTCGAAGCTGCCCGGACCGCGCTCTACAACGAAAGCCGAATCCGGGTCGACCACACCAACGAGTGGGCGGCCGAAGGCCCCGCACCGACCCCTCTTCTCCGCCGAAGGCGAACGCTCAATCCCTAAC
>CAZDZP010000415.1:0-2005 GCA_964509855.1 uncultured Anaerolineaceae bacterium
GCGGTAGAGGATGGAGTTGACTTCGTCAGCGGAAAGCGGCACGGGATCGGCGCCTCCACCGACAAAACCCGTCACCCGCGGCGTGGCCTTCACGGCGTGGTACAGGTCGTGGTCCATGTCCATCTCGACCAGCACGTAGCCGGGATAGATCAGGCGCTTGCTGACCACCTTCTTGCCAGATCGCATCTCCACGACTTCCTCGGTTGGGATGAGGATCTGGCCGATGCGGTCAGCGAATCCAAACGCCTCGGAACGGCTGCGCAGGGACTCGGCCACTTTGTTCTCAAAGCCGGAGTAAGTGTGGATGATGTACCAATGCTTGCCGGAGTCCGCAACTTCCTCACCTTCCGGCTCTTCTGACACGGCGGGCAGTTCGTCGCCTGCCGCTTCGTCAAGGCCCACCGGCTCCGGTTCCCCGGCATCCGGCTGGACTTCATCCGCCTCTGGCTCTTCTCCGAAACTGCGCTCGTCTTCCATCACTAGTGACGCCTTACTTCGTGAACGCGACCTGAATGCTATTAATGGTGCGCGAAAGCACCTCGTCCACAACCGCGAAGAAGATCGCGAACAGGAACACCGTGACAACAACGACCACGGTCGTGGCCCGGACCTGCTTGCGGCTGGGCCAAGTCACTTTGCGCATCTCCATCTGGAGACCTCGGACGTATTCGCGAACATCGTTCGGGAAGCTCTGGAGCTTCTCTGCGAATCCCTGGGCGGGTTGGAGATTCTCTGGCATACCTCAGTCGTCGGCCACCCGTACGGCGGCGCCCCTCACGCTTTCCTGAATTCTTGAAACTCGAATGGCAGGGGCGGAGGGATTCGAACCCCCACTCGCGGTTTTGGAGACCGCTGGTCTACCGTTAAACCTACGCCCCTGCAACCAGGCGGCGGGCCCGCAATCGCACCCGCCTCCCTACAATTCTACTTGATTCCGCCTACTCGACGACTTCGGTGACAGTGCCGGCGCCGACCGTGCGGCCGCCCTCGCGGATCGCAAAGCGCAGCCCCTTGTCCATCGCCACCGGCGTGATCAGTTCCACCTGCATCTGCACGTTGTCCCCGGGCATCACCATCTCCGTGCCCTCCGGCAGATGCGCCACCCCTGTCACGTCCGTCGTCCGGAAGTAAAACTGCGGCCGGTACCCGTTGAAGAACGGCGTGTGCCGCCCGCCCTCCTCCTTCGACAGTACGTACACCTCGGCCTTGAACTTCGTGTGCGGCGTGATCGAACCCGGCTTCGCGATCACCTGCCCGCGCTCCACCTCGTTCTTCTCCACCCCGCGCAACAGCAACCCCACGTTGTCTCCCGCGCGCCCTTCGTCGAGCAACTTCTTGAACATCTCGACGCCCGTCACCACGGTCTTCCGCGTCGGCCGGAACCCGACGATCTCCGCGTCCTCGCCCACCTTCACGATCCCGCGCTCAATCCGTCCCGTGATCACCGTCCCGCGCCCCTGAATCGAGAAAATGTCCTCAATCGGCATCAGGAACGGCCGGTCCACCACCCGCTCCGGCATCGGTACGTAGCTGTCCACCGCCTCCATCAGCTTGTCGACCGTCTCTTCCCACTGCGCTTCGCCGTTCAGCGCTCCCAGCGCCGACACCCGCACCACCGGCAAATCATCGCCGGGGAACTGGTAGCTCGACAACAACTCCCGCACCTCGAGCTCCACCAGCTCCAGCAACTCCGGATCGTCCACCATGTCGACCTTGTTCAGGGCCACCACAATGTACGGCACGCCTACCTGCCGCGCCAGCAGAATATGCTCCCGCGTCTGCGGCATCGGCCCGTCGGTGGCGGCCACGACGAGTATCGCCCCGTCCATCTGCGCCGCGCCCGTGATCATGTTCTTGATGTAGTCGGCGTGACCCGGACAGTCCACGTGCGCGTAGTGCCGGTTGGGCGTTTCGTATTCCACGTGCGCCACAGCGATCGTGATGCCGCGGGCTTTCTCTTCCGGCGCGTTGTCGATCGAGTCGAAACTCCGGAACGACACCTTCG
>CAZDZP010000416.1:0-2004 GCA_964509855.1 uncultured Anaerolineaceae bacterium
GCAGGGGTTCTTCCTCAAGGTCGGTGGCCATGGTGTCGTTCCACCGGTTGAGCCACCCGAAGAGGCTGATGACCGACACGATCTCCACCACCTGCGCATCGTTGAAATGCTTCCCAATCTCTTCGAAATGCGAGGGGGTCGACGCGTTCGGAACCACGGCTGCGTCCCGTGCGAGGCGTAACGCGGCGCGTTCGGCTTCGGTGAAACGCGCGGAGCTTTCGAAATCGAACACGGCCTCCACCCGGCTCGCCTCGCCGGCGATGCGAGCCGCACTCGCCGAGGTATGTGCGTGGCAATAGCGGCAGCCCGAAGACACGCTTGAAACCAGCGCCACCAGCTGTTTCAGCTCCGCCGGGACAGATCCCTCCGGCGAAAGCACGGTGGCGGCAAGCCTCGAAAAGGTAGCGAGGATTTCCGGGCGATGCCCCATCGTGTAGTAGCTGTTCGGCACGAATCCAAGGGCATTCTCAACGGCCTGGAAGAGCCGTTCGAACTCCGGCAGATCCTCGCGTTTCAACGGTCCGACATTTGCCACGGCATCCTCCTCAGTCCTGATTCGGCCAGGCGAATACGGTAGCAGGCGTAGCCTGCCACGGCCCCCTTGCGGACCGTTATGTCGCTGTCCAGATGTCCGTCTCCGGCACGAACGCCGCCCAGGCAAACCAGAAGATGTTGGTGTGCGGCACCATGTACAGACTGGTCCCGGCAAGCTCCCCGTCGACAGCTTCGCCTGCTATTGTCCAGGTCGAGCCAGTTTGGCCATCGCGGAAGCGCCCATCTCCCAGAGATTCAAAGCGGAGCAGCTGTCCGTCCACGACTGCGGAATACGCCACAGCAGCGCCAATGTCGGTTGAATCGGCGATATCCGCCCCGTCAAGGGCCGACGTGGTACCCGGCGCCCAGAGCACGACGATGTCCTCCCCTCCGAGTTCGAATGCCGCCACGTGGGCCCCTCGCAATTCCGTAAAGGGAACCGCAATGGCATCGCCGCCGGATTCGATTGATACGACCCGCTCCATCGGAGCCAGCCGTTCGTCGATTTCGCCGCTAAAGAGGAACGGGCGCCGGTCGAGCGCGTCGTAGCCCACATAGGGGTTCTGCCCATAAGACCGGCCCAATCCCGTGTCTTCGCTGAGCACAGTTCCGCCGGGGAATCGCTGACGGAAGTCATGGAAGGAGATGATCCCGGCCGAGAGCGTGTTGAGCCGTATGCCGGCGTGTTTCCCCACAATTCCCTTGCCGGTGGCCTGCTGCCACCAGCTGTGCGTCTGGCGGTCCCACATCACCAGATCGGAATGGCGGAGCAGCCCGGAAACGCCGAAGTCGAGAACTTTGCCGTCCACCTCTCGATCGAATGCGAGCACGGTGTTACAGAGCGGGCAAAAGGTGACCGCCACGGGACGGCCGCCAACGATATCGTTGACCACTTCGTGCCACGTGAGAATGTGGAGCGGGTAGGCTCGCGCATCGCCTTCGATCTCGAGGAAGGCCACGGGCATCTGCCCGGTCAGCTCTATATCCGCTACGGGCTCGAACTTCGCCACCCCGGTGTTCCTGCCAGGGAGCGACGTTGCCCCTTCGACGTCCAGAGGTGGTATCCCGTCGATAGGGACACCGCCGCTAAGGATTTCGCCAAGGTCGATGTTAATCCGTGAAAAGTCGGTCTCGGGCCACGAGTTGCGAAAGTGCACACCCGGGTCTGGAGTCGAAGCCGCGGGCGAAACTGTCGGCGCCGCAGGAGATGTTGCTGTCGCCGAGATGTCGGGCTCGTCGCGGGCGTCTTCGCTGCCGCTGGTACACGCGGTAGCCACCGCCGCGAGCGCTATGACGAACATCCCGTTGAACAACCGCTTCATAACTTTCCCCCTATCCCTTGCCTCCGTCTGTCCCTTCAGAGGCCGGTCCTGTTACGGGTAAGGGCACCTTATCCGCCCATCCACGTGGTGAGTATCTTTACCATGCCTTTGTTTTGTGACGGCCGTCACCGTTTACGGCGGTCTCGGG
>CAZDZP010000417.1:0-2003 GCA_964509855.1 uncultured Anaerolineaceae bacterium
GGGAATGGTAGCGTAACCACGGGCAGGTCGCGCTTTCCGTTCATTGCGCCTGTCGAGAGTCCCCTAAAGTGCCGATGCTTTAGGAACCGGCGGCGGTCTTCGCGCGCCCTGAACCCGGGAGGACTGCACGGGTGAGCAAGCGGTCAGCAGGCCTGGTCTGGATGTGCATCGGTACAGCGCTGTTGACCGTCGCATTCGTTCGCTACGTCGCCGGGGGACATCCCGTACTTGGCTCCATCGTGCTTCCCATGCTGCCGGTCTTCGCATGGATTGCGTTCTTCGCGAAAGAGTGGGGCCAACGGCAGGTTGTACACCCTTCGGTCTTGGGTTCGCTCGTTCGCTACGACGGGAATGCCTGGCAGCTCGTGGTCGGAGGGGCTCTCATGCTCGGAATAACCATCTTCGTCAACGACCCCTCCGTCGCCGAGCCACGGTAAAAGATGGATAGACCAACCTTCCTAGGCAAACTCGCCACCCGGCTTCTCATCGCTTCAACTCTTGTCGCGACCGCCGTCGGTATCCAACGAGTGGTCCTCACCGGGCAGTGGTTCATCGCTACGATCGTGGCGTACGAGATCGCTTTTCTCTGGATCATTCACATCCGGGACTCTATTGCCGAGCAAAGGTGGTTCGACGACGGAATGACCGGCGAACGCCCAAAGCAGCGCCTTGATGTTCGCTCGTCACTCTTCGTTCTCGTTCTGCACGTTGCCATGTTGGCTTTCTTCACATGGATGGGCTTCCGCTACGACGAGTGGTAAGCCGCCGGAACCTACCCCGCCGTCACCGCGACCGTTACGTCCATGCCCATCGCCGAACCGGGCGGCCCCCAGAAGTTGCCGCGAATAGGCGTCGCCTGCTGTGGCTCGCGCGCCACGGCCACGCGGATCAGGTTCTTGTTCCCCACGCCACCGTTCGTCGGGTCGAACTCAACCCAGCCAGCGCCGGGTACGAACACCTCGAGCCAGGCGTGCGTGGCGCCGCCGCCCTCCATCTTCCTACCGTCCGCCGCGAGCCCGTGGTCGTAGAGGTAGCCAGTCACGAAGCGCGCCGCCAACCCCAGCGTACGCGCCGCCTCCATCATCAGCAGTGCGTAGTCGCGGCAGGTCCCGGAACGCAGGTGCAACGTCTCCAGCGGCGTCTGCACGCCATGCTCGTCCCGCGGCTGATAGATGAACTCCGCTCGGATCGCCTGCGTCATCGCGATGAGCGTGCGCAGCCGGCCGCCGCTCCCCGCGCCCTCCGGCACGAAACGATGTGTCCACGCTCGCAGCTTCCCGTCCGGGTCCTCGTAGTGCGAAACGAGCGTCTCGCCAAGGTCGCGGCGCAGGTCTTCCGGGTAGTGCGAAGGGTGCGCATGGTTCGAAGCCTCCACCACGCCCTCCAGCGGCGGCGACTCGAAGTGCTCGACGGAAAGGCGGCTCACCAGCCGGAATTCCGTAACCGGCTCCCAGAAGTTGACGACGGCGACGCTGTTGCCGAACACGTCGTGGTGCCAGCGCATGCTCCCCTCGGGATTCGTCACCACCTCGGATTCGAGCACGCGCAGGTCGTGGCTGTCGCGCGGGCGCAGCATCAACGTATGCTCGCCGAGGTGCACGGGCACGCGGTAGCGGTAGACCGTTTCGTGGCGGACGGCGAGCCTCATCGGCGCGCCATGCCCTGCACGCATGCGCCCGCGGTATCACTGATTCCCTCGTCAGCGGATCTGCGCCGACTCACCATGCTTGTAGGGTCGTCACATTGAGCCTTGAACATTATGCAATCAGTGCCGGGGTCGCCTTGAAAACATAGCGCCGCATCAGGCTGTCGATGTTCATCAATCGTTCCTGGAAGGAATCGAAAAACTCGTGTAGCCCCGAAACGATGAGCGCGTCGATATCGAGCGTCCGTAGGTCCAGCTCCAACAGCATGATCTCGCGCTCGGCGTGCACCCGCTGTCCAGCCGGTGTTTGCGCCGTCGCGTTCTGGTAATGCCTGTTCAGCGCTTTCATACAGAAGGT
>CAZDZP010000418.1:0-1997 GCA_964509855.1 uncultured Anaerolineaceae bacterium
CAGTTCAAGGTGGACGAAGCAGCGAAGAAGGTCATCCCCGCCCAGGGCGTAGCCCCAGTTGTAAACCCATACGACCCCCAGGCCACGGAAGCCGCTCTTCGCCTTCGCGATGCAGCCGGTGGTGGCAAGGTCACCGTTGTCAGCCTTGGCCCCGAAACCGCACGCGACGCCATCAAGCACGCGCTCGCCATGGGCGCCGACGAAGGCGTCCTTCTCAGCGATCCTTCATTCGACGGTATGGACAGCTTCCAGATCGCGAACGCACTCGCCAAGGCCATCACGAAAATTGGCGAATTCGACCTCATCCTCATGGGTCGCGCTGCTGCCGACTGGGACATGGGTGTTGCGCCAGCCGGCGTCGCCCGCGCCCTTGGCATCCCCTGCGTCACCGTGGCCAAGGGCATCGAAGCCGACGGCGATGGCCTCAAGGTTGAACGCGTGCTCGACGACGGTTTCCAGACCGTCAAGACGCCGCTGCCCGCAGTCGTTTCCGTGTCCAACGAGTTTGGCGAACCGCGCTACCCGCAGCTCCGCCAGATCATGATGGCCGCCAAGAAGACCGTGCAGATTTGGAGCGCAAGCGACATTGGTCTCGATGCCAGCGAAGTAGGCGCCGAAAACCGCTTCCTTCCCATCGAAGCCCTGTACATCCCCAAAGTCGAAAGCAACGTGGAGATCATCGAGGGCGACACGCCCGAAGAGAAGGCGGCCAACCTCGCCCTCAAACTCCGCGCAGCCAAGCTCGTTTAGCGGAGAAGCGCAATGTCTGGTGTTCTTGTTATTGCTGAAGCAGTGGATGGTGCGATTGCGCCCATCTCCTACGAACTCCTCGGCGCCGCCCGCAAACTCTCCTCCGAGGGTGCGGGCGATGTCAGCGCTTTCATCGCCGGCGACGGTTTCGCCGACGACCTTATCGCCCACGGCGCCGACACCGTCTACAACGGGGTGAACCCGGCGCTCGAAGGTGGTGACGAAGACGTCTATCTTCCCGCCATCTCGGCCGCCATCGAACAGTCCGGCGCCGATGTTGTGCTCGTTGGCCAAACGGCCCTCGGCCGCGACCTTGGCCCCGCGCTCGCCTACGCCAACAAAACGGCCGTAAGCATGGAAACCGTCGACCTCGAAATGAAGGACGGCCGCGTCCGCGCAACGCGCAGCTGCTACGGCGGCAATGCGCGCGCCGAACACACCTGGAAGGCTCCGCTGCAGATCGCGACCATCAAGGGCAAGTCCTTCGACGGCCTCGAAGCCGACAGCAGCCGCAGCGGCAACACCGTGAGCATCGATGCTGCCGGCGAAGCCCGCGTGCAGGTTCTCGGTGTCACCGTCGTGGAAGCGACCGGTGTCCGCCTCGAAGACGCTCCCGTCGTCGTCAGCGGCGGCCGTGGCCTTGGCGACCCGGGTGGCTTCGAAGTGCTGGAGCAGCTTGCCAACATGTTGAAGGGTGCGACCGGCGCCAGCCGCGCAGCCTGCGACCTTGGCTGGTACCCCCCATCGCAGCAGGTCGGCCTCACCGGCAAGGTGGTTTCGCCGAACCTCTATGTGGCGGTCGCCATCTCTGGCGCCAGCCAGCACATGGCCGGCATGGCCGGTTCCAAGAACATCGTCGCCATCAACAAGGATGCCGACTCCAACATGGTGAAGGTTGCCAAGTTCGCCATCATCGACGACTACAAGAAGGTCGTCCCGGCGCTCATCGAGGCGATTAAGAAGCTCCCCTAGGACGCTTCGTTCTTCCTACAGCCAGCGGCCTCGCTTCTTTCGGAAGCGGGGCCGCTTTCGTTTGCCCCGTTTCGCATCCCGCTGTCTGTCCCGCGCCTGCTCCCCCATATGTCTCTCCGGGTCTCCGATTTTCGACGTGCGCGGCTAGCCTGCTGGCCCGCGAATCTGGAGACCACGGTCGCTGCTCTGAACAGCGAACTTCAACCGGAGAACTCAACACCATGCAATCGCGCACGCAATCCAACAGCTGGGCATGGTTCGGCATCGCCGCCATG
>CAZDZP010000419.1:0-1994 GCA_964509855.1 uncultured Anaerolineaceae bacterium
ATCAGGCATCCACGAGATCGTGGCCTACGACCTCGACTCCGGACGTCCGGCAGCGTCGTTCCGGGTTAGCTACCCCACTTCCATGGAGATCGTCGGCCGCAACGTGCTCATCCAGGACAGAACCACCGTTACTGTCTGGGACTTGAGCGGCGAATCACGGCGAGTTGTGTTTGCGGCCTCGCCCGACCGGACCGTCACAGGATTCGCCGTGTCTAGCGATGGAGCATCGGTCGCGATAGGCACCGAGGGCGCCGACACGTTTCCGGACGAGCGATCCGAGTTACTTGTGGTGGAACTTGCAACGGGCGACGTCACGAGGACGTTCACCTTCGACGAGCTTGGGGTCACTCCCGTCCCGTTGTCGTGGCGGATCGACGGATCGGCGATAGAGTTCCGGCAGTGGCTGCACAAAGGCGTAATCGATATGGCCGGAACAGGAACCGCGCGGCTGGATGGAGCGGTCGAACATCACGATGGGAGCCTTGTTGAGATTGGTGACGGCGGCCGCGTGGGTGCATGGTCGACCGGGGACATCTCGTACGGATGCGACGTTGTGAACGAGGCACGTGACCGCTATGTTCTGCGGGACCTCATCACCGGTGAGCAACTCGCCGAACTCGAGGTCGAGGGCCACGTGCTGAATGATGGGTTGTGGTCGCCGGACGGACGGGAGTTTCTGGTGGCGACCCACGCGCTGGATTCACAACTGACGAATGGACAGCCCTGCTGGGAGTGGACGGCGCCGAAGTACCACCTCTGGCACGACACGGGGTTCGAGCCAGTAGCGGACCATCATGCGGTCCTTCGCGCGTGGGAAAGGGACCGGTATGTCGAGGTCGATTGCGATGGCGACGTGCTCCCGAGATGGACCGGGGAATCGCTGCCGCAAGTAACGTGCATTCCCAACCTGGTCAGTCCACGGGCGAACCTCCGCATCGATGGCGAGGTGATCGATTCGGTGCGGAACGCGCGGATCCTTGGCTTCGTCGACGCTCCGTGACCCCGGCCCCTTCGCTTGACCGGTCCGCCGCTGCCGTCCTACGCTTTCGTTAACACGGTTAGTTGCCGCTGGGGGAGCCCTTAAGCAAGGCTGAGATTCTTTCGAGAGACCCCAGGAACCTGATCTCGGTAATGCGAGCGAAGGGAAGCGGCGTGTATGTAGGCCGCGAGGCCGCGCATCACGCGCTGGACTCGACGGTCTTTTTCTTTGACCCGAGCCAGCGACGACGTTTTTCCCCAACCCCGCGCCCGCGATCAGCAGAGCGGCACGAAAGGGAGAAACATGCTCGCAGAAATCCAGGTACTACCACGGCCCGCCGGGACCCCCGATTCGCCTTATGCGATTGTGGAGGCGGCCATCGCCGTCATCCAGGAATCCGGCCTCACCTACGAAGTGGGCGCGCTGGGGACCACGATCGAAGGCACGCCGGAGCAGCTCTGGCCGGTGCTTCGCCAGGTGCACGAAGCCTGCCGCGAGGCCGGCGCCGAAAACGTGATCTCGAACATCAAGATTCACGAGTCGGCAGGCGAAGACCACAACAGCATCTCCGGTTTGGTTTCGAAGTTCCGCTAGTGGACGCCCCGGAACCACGGTCAGCAGGTGTCCCGCGCCTCGCCGGTACGGTAGCCCGCGGCGTCCGCGGATTCGCGTTCATGTACTTGCCGGCGGTGCTGTTGCTCGTGCTGCTCGTGGTCGGGTGGGAAGTGTACGTCCATGTCGCGAACACGCGGCCCTTCGTGATGCCGCCGCCGTCGCGCATCTGGGATGCGTTCCTGCGGACGCGGGAAACGCTGGCCGGGCACACGTGGAACACGCTCACCAATGCGCTCATCGGCATTGGCATCGGCACCATCGCCGGTGTCGTGCTGGCAGCAATGATCGCCAGCCTGGCACTGGTTCGGCGCGTGCTCTACCCGCTGCTCATCGTCAGCCAGACCATCCCGATGATCGTGCTCGCGCCGCTGTTGGTCATCTGGTTCGGGCTGGGGATGAC
>CAZDZP010000420.1:0-1973 GCA_964509855.1 uncultured Anaerolineaceae bacterium
ACTAGCTTCCGGTATGCGTGCCTGGCGGCGTTCTTGTCGTCGATCGCGGCCAGACTGCCGAGGAGTCCTCGGAACGCCTCTTCGTCAATTGGGTCGTGCTTGAGAACAGTCTCGTAGAAGCGGCGTGCGAGCTTGGGGTCACGCCCATCCATAGCTATGCGTGCGGCCCGCTGCGCTGCACTCGCGAATCGTGTCTGGTATTCGCGCCGGTAGACATCGGCCCACTCGAACGTTTCGCCCACCAAAAAGCCCTGGCCGTACAGCGCCAGCGCGCGTTCGTACTCGACCAGCGCTTCGTGCCCTTCCAGCCGGTCGGCGCGTGCGAGGTGAGCGTCGAAGGCGTCGACATCACTCCGGACCGCTCCCGGCCGCAGGTGATAGCGCCCGTTCGCGACGACAAGTAACTGCGGGTCGCTGCCGCCGCAGTGGCGGCTGAGTGTGCGGCGGAGGTAGTGCGCCGCGTTGGAGAGCTGGTGCATCGCCTGCGGGGCGGGGGCACCACGCCAGAGCGCCTCGGCAACGGATTCCCGCAGCACCTGCGCCCCGCCGTGGGCGAGGAGGTAGGCGAGCAGCTCCCGCGACTTCTGGATGGACCAGCCGGTGACCTCGCCCTGTTCGGTCTCGAACTGGAACGCCCCGAACAGTCGCGCCCGGAAAGGCGGATTCCGCCCGGCGGCCTCGCTGTCCGCCTCCTCCAGGGGGAGGGCGGATTGCCGGTCGATGGTGGATGGGGTCGTTGATGCGCGTGGCTCAGGGGGGTCCGCAACCTCATCGTCGGCATGGATGCCGTTTGAGGACGATGGTGGAGCGGGTGCCTCCGCGTCGGGACTTGCGATGTCGCCGGCAAGAATCTCCTTTGTCTCCAGCCAATCGGCATCCGCATGGTGGCCGTTGGGCGAAGGTTCAGCGGACGGCGGAAGGAGGTCCTGCTCCAGCTCGAAGGGGGCCGGGCGACGGGCAACCTGCCGGCGGACCACGACCGCTTCAAGCTCCAGAGGTGGTTGCTGCCCGATGGTCAGCAGCAAGCGCCCGCTCCCGCTGTCTCCGTCATCATCACCGCCGTCGCCGACGACAACGCTTGCGCCCCATCTGCGCCGGTCTTCGGCACCCACACCGGATTCGGTGAAGGCGATGAGATACACCCCTCGGGATGGTCCCAGCCGCATGACGCCGTCCAGCTCCGCGGCGGCCTGGGATACGTTCTCGGTGGGGCCCATGACGGCAAGAAGATGGCAGCCCGGCGGGTCGTCGCGCTCCATCAGGGTTTCCTCGAGACCGCCTACCCAGCGCGCAAACTCAATGTCGTCACCGGGCAATCCAGCATCGCCGGGCAACAGCAGGGCGGCAGCGCCGAGGTGCTCGCGGGCGCAGGCATCGACCGTCAGGATGAGCATGTCGTTCGCATCGAGGGACGCGAGCGTCTCGATCCAGCCCGCGACCAACTCTCGTGTCTGCAACCGTCCGCCTGCGACGAGGATGCTGCCGGCCGTAGCGAGGTTGAGATAGAAGATCCCCGAATCCGATGCGCCGGCCGGAACCAGGAACTCTGAGAGAACCGTTCTACCCCCGAACAGGGAAGTGGCGAGATGGCTCATGCGAGACATTTTGAGCCGGACGCTGGTCGGGCTATCGACAACACCATCGACAGCGCAGCCCAACCGGCGGCCGAGCGTGTGCCGGGACTCGACGAGCGCTCCGGCATCACCCGGGGGACAATCCAGGGTGAACTCCAGGTAGTGCTGTGACTCTCGCACGAGCACGATCCGGCTGGCCCTGAAGTCCAGCTCGACGAGCGCGGTTCGGAGTGCGGCCGCCATAGCGAGGACGCGTCCAGCGTCACCTGAGCCAACAGGCCGGCGCTCGCCCGGACGGATCGTGTCCGCGGTTTCGCGCCGGCGGCTGCGACGAAAGACGAGGAGCATCGCAACCCCAGCAGCGGCGATCCCGGCAATCGATGCGGCCGCTGTGCCGTC
>CAZDZP010000421.1:0-1952 GCA_964509855.1 uncultured Anaerolineaceae bacterium
AACCGCGCAGCCCTCGGTGCATGGCTCGGCCTCGACGGCACGCAGTCGTACCACGACATGCTCCGCGCGGTGGTCGAAGGCACCGCCTTTTCGCTGCGGCAGGTTCGCGACTGGCTCGCGTCCAACGGCGCGGTCGCGGACACCCACATCGCCAACGGCGGCGGCGCGCGCAACCCGTTGCAAGTCCAGGTCCTCGCCGATGTCCTGCAGACCCCGGTCCAGGTGGCGGATGTCGAAGAAGGCTGCCGTGGCGCTGCGCTGTTGGGCGCGGTCGCCGCCGGCAAGCTCACACTCGAACAGGCCCGGCTGTTGGCGCCCGCGACGCGAATCTTCGAACCCAACGCCGCCAACGGCGATGTGTACGATATTGCCTACCAGCAATTCCTCGCCCTACAGGACGCCTCGGACAAAGCATGGCCACCGAAACGCTAAGCTCACCCGCCTGGATCGACATCCACGCCCACGTGGCCGGGCTCGCCCGCTTCGGCGTCGACCCGACCGCCCACGGCGTCGCGCAGGGTGTCGAGACACTGGTCGATGCCGGCTCCGCGCCGCCCTACGAACTTCCCGAGTTACTCGCGCAGGTGCAGGCCACCACCAGCACGCGCGTGCTGGCCTGGGCCAACATCTGCGCCGAAGGCATCGCCGGCAAGGATTGCGAAGACCACGACACCACGGGCTGCGCCGCCCACGCCGCTCTGCGCGCGCTTCCGGGAACGGTGGTTGGCATCAAGCTCCAGGCATCCAACACCCGCCTCGCGGACCGCGGATTGGAAGCCATCGAAACCGCGAAGGAAGTCGCAAGCGCCTTCGACGTCCCCCTCATGGTCCACGTTGGGAACGCGCCGCCTTCCATGCGCGAAGTACTCCCCTTGCTCCGTCCCGGCGACATCGTCACTCACTTCGCCCACGGTAAGCCACTTGGCGCGCTCGGGGACGACGGCCGCCCGCATCCCGCTTTCCTCGAAGCCCGCGACCGCGGCGCGCTCTTCGATCTTGGCCACGGCGCGGGCTCGTTCTCCTTCCCGGTCATGGAGGCGCTCGCGAAACACGGCGTCTGGCCCGACATCATCAGCACCGACCTCCACGCGAAGTCAGTCGCCAGCCCCGTCGGCTCCCTTGCCGACTGCATGTCCAAGCTGCTCGCGCTCGGCATGCCGCTTGAGGCGGTCCTCGAAGCCGTCAGCACGTGCCCCCGCGAGGCACTCCACCTGCCGCCGACCACCAACGTCACCCGCTTCGAACCGCGCGACGAACCGTGGCAGGCCGCCGACAGCTACGGCGAAACGCGCGAGCTCGGCCGCCGCATTGTCCCCATCTCCGTGGAGCCCGCCCCGTGACCCCGCTCGAACTTCCACGCATCATCAACGCTGCGGGCCATCTTTCGATGCTCGGTGGCGGCGTGAGCCCCGCGCCGCTCGCGGCCACCATTGCGGAGGCGATCGAAGACGCGCTCACCCGCCCCGTCGACATGGCGTGGCTCAAGGACGAAGCCTCCCACCGAATCGCTGCCGCCACGGGCGCGGAGGCCGGGGCCGTTACCACCGGGGCCGCCGCTGGCATCGCGCTCTCCGTCGCCGCCTGCGTCGTTGGCGACAACCCCGAGATGGTGCGTGCCTTGCCCTTCGCCGCGCCGCGCAAAGTAGCGCTCCAGGCCGGCCACGACATCGATTTCGGCGCACCCGTCACGCAAATGATCGCGCTTGGCGGCGGCGTCCCCTTCCTCGCCGGTTCTCCCCAGTCCATTTCCACGAACGACCTCGAACAGGCTGTAGGAGGAGGGGCCGCGTTTGTCTTCGTCCAATCCCACCATGTGCACGCCCCCCGCCGCTTGCCGCTCGATGTTTGCATCGCCATCGCCCGCGACGCCGGAGTCCCGGTCATCGTCGACGCCGCTGCCGAGGAAGACCTCCGCGGCTACATCGCCGCCGGTGCGGACCTCGTCGTGTATT
>CAZDZP010000422.1:0-1950 GCA_964509855.1 uncultured Anaerolineaceae bacterium
CCGGACGTGCGGTTTTCCCGCATCCGGTTCCTCGGTTGTACTCGCTTTCGCGCGAGCGATGAAGTTCATGCAAACACCTCTCGGCGTGCGTAGGCTGGCTCAGTGATACGCGGCCGTGCCACGCCGAGCCGCTTCAGGGCGTGGCTGAACCCCGCCCAGGTAAAGCTCCGGCGTTTGCCCCCGCGCCGATTCAGCCACTTGAACGCACTCTCGATGGCCACCTGGTAGAAGCGCCACAGGTCGCGCGAGTTGCCACGCACGCCGTAGTAGTTGTAGTGCCCCACCAATCGCCGGTTCAGCCCTGCAATGAAGTCCCGCTCCGGCAGGTGCCGATGGCTCTTGATCCAGTCCTTGAGGCGTTGCACCGCGCCTTGTAGCTTCTTGCGCGCCGTGCGCCGCTTCACCCGCGGCACACCCGCCCGGTCCGCGAACCAGTACAGTTCGAATCCGAGAAAGGTGACGCGCCTGCGCATGCTCGGATGGAATCGACTGAAACGCAGGATCTGCGTCTTCTCCGGAGCCACCTCCAGGCCGAACTTCCCCAGCCTTCGCGGTAGCGCCTCGAACAGCCTCATCGCATCGTCGCGATAACGAAATGCGCACACGAAATCATCCGCGTACCGACACAACAACGCCTCACCCCGACAACGGGGCTTGACCACGCGCGCAAACCACAGATCCAGCGCGTAGTGCAGATAGACGTTGGCCAGCACCGGCGAGATGATGCCGCCTTGCGGGGTCCCTGCGTCGGAGTGCAGCACCTGTCCGTCGGTGTCCAGCACTCCGGCCTCGAGCCATTTGCGAAGCAGCCCGACAAAAGCCTTATCGTCCACTCTGACACTGAGCATCTCGCGCAGCCAGTCGTGCTCCATGTGCTCGAAGAACCCCCGAATGTCGGCCTCGACCAGATGGCCGTACTTGCCGAACTGCAACTCGAAGGTGAGATCGCATACCGCGTCCTTGGCACTGCGGCCCGGCCGATAGCCATAGGAGCAATCGAGGAAGTCCTCCTCGTAAATTGCACCGAGCAGCTTGGCACAGGCCAGTTGCACGAGCTTGTCTTCCAGCGCCGGAATACCCAGCGGCCTTTCCTTCCCGTTCTCCTTCGGGATGTAGACGCGCCGGACGAGCTTCGCCCGGTAGCGTCCCGCTTTCACGCGCTCCGCCAGATCGGCAATGCGACCTTCCAGGTCAACGGCATACTCCCGTGCCGTCACCCCGTCCACGCCACTGGCCGCGTCCTTGTTCACGTCCCGCCAGCAGTGCATCAGAAGATCAACGTTCACCTCCCGGAAGAGGTTGCGAAAGCGGTGGTGCTTGCTCTCCTTCGCCCGATTGGCTATTGCTCGCAGGGAGGTTGGCTCCTGTCGATCCGGTCCTGCATGTCCGGCAGGAGTTGCCTTTGCGAGCTGCGTACTTCCGTCGGGTCCTTCGCCATGTGATGGGCTTTCCCCACCGCGGACTACTATGCCCGATAAGACACCCCCTTGGCATACGGCCGCTTGCAGCCTGCCTGCACGCTCCTTGCCCAACGACTCCACCCGAGCGCACACCGTCTCAGGGCTCATCACCCGTCCGTGTCCCAGCCCAGTCGGTTTCATCGCCTCGCCTCGTGCAGGAGCCTTGGAGGCTTCCCGAGTTCTACGACGTCTCTCTTCCTGCATGCCACGGCCTGAGGACTCCGGCGGACCTCCACGCCCAAGCCATCACGGGCGCTTCGTATTGCCTTCCAGCACGTTAAAACTGTCGGCATCCGCAACAAGCTTATCTCGAAGCTGTACCAGCACTTCAGGGAGCGCGACCTCCCCTGCGGCCTACAGGATTCTCTGTGTACGCTTACCCCATGTGTTGTTCGCGAGTTACCTCACTCCGCAATAGGGCCAACACTCGATACGGGTGGGTGGCTAACCCTTGCCCGACGGGGACTCTCACCCCGCAAGAGACGCCGAG
>CAZDZP010000423.1:0-1941 GCA_964509855.1 uncultured Anaerolineaceae bacterium
ATCGAGGTGCCCATTCCGGTGGCGCTGGGCGAAGGGTCGGCAGTCCTGACCTTCACGGGTGAGGCCTACTACTGCCGGGATGGCGAGGAGGCCCTGTGCCTGGTAACCATGCTGGAAATCGTTGCGCCCGTGTTCGTGGCGGCGAATGCGACCAGCGGCGAAATCGAGGTAGCCTTCGAGCTCCCGTAGGCGGGACCAACGCACTCAGCTTGACAGCCGGGGCTTCCCGTTTCGATGATGCGGCACAACAAGGGGCCGGGAGGCGCGCTGTGGCTGTACGAGGTTACGTTCTTATCGAATCCGAAGTTGGCAAGGCGCGAATGGTCCGCGGCGCCATCGCCGAGTTTTCCTACCCTGGTTCCCGTGTCGCCAACGTGGACACCGTAACCGGCCCCTACGACGTCATCGTGCAGCTGGAAGCAGATGACCTGGACATCCTCGGCAACGCAATAACGGAAGTCATTCAGCAGGTGGCCGGCGTGCAGCGCACAACGACCTGCCTGGCGGTGAATTTCGGGTAGGCTATTGGCAGACCTTGCTTTGGGCTGCTGAAACCTATGACCCTTCCTTCTTCCGAGATGATCCCGGTAGAGGATGCGCGGGCGCGTATCCTCTCGTATTTCGCACGGCTTCCCGTCGAACGGCGTGCGCCGCTGGACTCGCTAGGCCAGGTTCTGGCCGAAGACGTGCTGGCCCCCTTCGATATCCCACCGCGCGACAACACCGCAATGGATGGCTACGCCGTGCGCGCCGCCGACACCACGGGCGCGACCGAAGAATCACCCATATCGCTCAAGGTCACCGCAGACCTTGCCGCCGGATACGTGCTCGATACGCCCGTTGGGCCGGGCGAAGCCGTCCGCATCATGACCGGGGCTCCAATGCCGCCGGGCGCGGATTCGATTGTGCCCTTCGAAGAGACGGACGAGCCGATGCGGAAGCCGTCCGAGCGTGCGCAGCGTGCCGAGATTGTGAAGGTGCTGAAAGGCGCCGAACCCGGCGCGAACATTCGCTATCGCGCTGAGGACATCACTCGCGGCAGCACCGTTCTGCCAGCAGGACGGGTATTGCGCGCCTCGGAGATCGGTGTTCTCGCATCAATCGGGAGCGTCGAGGTTTCCGTGTATCGCCGGCCGGTGGTCGCAATTCTTTCCACCGGCGACGAGATAACGCCGCCGGGGGAACCGCTCAAGCCGGGGCGCATCTACGACGCGAATGCGAGCAGCGTCGCAGCGCTGGTGAAGAGCTACGGTGGCATCCCGCGAATCCTTGGTATCGCGAAGGACACCGTCGAGGACCTGACACGCATGGTTCATGAGGGGCTTGGCGCCGACATGCTGGTGACGAGCGCAGGCGTTTCCCGCGGGGACTTCGATGTCGTAAAGGACGTATTGGCGAATGAGGGCCAGATCAACTTCTGGACCGTGCGCATGAAGCCGGGCAAGCCACTCGCATTCGGCGCGTTCAGCGCCCCGGATGGTCGGCGCGTGCCTCACCTTGGGCTGCCCGGGAACCCGGTCTCGTCGATGGTGGCGTTCGAGCTGTTTGGTCGGCCTGCGATTTTCACGATGCTGGGACGGTCCGACTGGGAGCGACCAGTGCTTAAGGCGATAACGCGAGACCGCGTGGTGAACACCGACGCACGGCGGTTCTACGCACGCTGCATTGTGACGAAGGGCGACGACGGCCAGTGGTACGCGGACCTCACGGGGCCGCAGGGTAGCGGCATCCTCACCAGCATGAGTGCCGCCAACGCCCTCACGATCATCCCTGAAGACATGCCAGCGGCGGAGCCGGGCGACGAGATCGACGTGATGATGCTGGACTGGGAAGGAAGCCAGAAAGCCTAGCCGACGGCTGCTGGACTGCTCTCCGCCAACTCACCGTCGTGCATGGTGAACACGCGGTCGGTCATTTCGGCCATGGTCATGTCGTGCGTGA
>CAZDZP010000424.1:0-1935 GCA_964509855.1 uncultured Anaerolineaceae bacterium
TCGTATTGGAGAAGACAGCTATGGACACTCTGCAAGGCAAGGTTGCCGTCATCACCGGGGGCGCCAGCGGCATCGGATTCGCGACAGCTCGGAAGCTCGCCGCCGAAGGCTCGCGACTGGTGCTCGCGGACGTCGAACAGGAGGCGCTGGATGATGCGGTATCCGGGCTGCAAGCGGCGGGCGCCGAGGCCATCGGCGTCAAGTGCGACGTCGGCCATCTACCCGAAATGCAGGAGCTCGCCGACCGAACCTACGAAGCCTTCGGCGCCGCCCATATCGTGTTCAACAATGCTGGCGTTGCTATCGGCGGCCCAATCCAGTCGATGACGCATGAGGACTGGGAGTGGCTGGTGCGGGTCAATCTCTGGGGTGTCATCCACGGCGTGGAGGTATTCGTCCCACGGATGATCGAACAGGGCGAAGGTGGCCACATCGTCAACACCGCCTCCTTCGCAGGCCTGGTGCCGAACGACGGTCTGGGCGCCTACTGCGTGACGAAGTACGGCGTCGTTGCGCTTTCCGAATGCCTTTTCCGTGACCTGCGCAACGAAGGCATCGGCGTTTCCGTGCTCTGCCCCATGCAGGTGGAAACGAACATCAATAACTCCGGGCGAAATCGCCCGACCGAATACGGCGGCCCAACGCCAGTCCCGCTGGTCGCTACCGCAGCGGAGTCGGGCCGCAATCTCGCCGGTGGCGCGATCGACGCGGAGACCGTCGCTGACCGCGTGGTGGACGCCATCAAGCAGAGCGAGCTCTACATCCTCACCCACCCGGAGAGCCGCCCCTTCATTCGCCGCCGCTTCGAACGTATCGACCGCGCGTTCGAAAGCACCACAGGATAGCGAACAGGCCCGGGATATCCCGGGCCTGTCTGCGATATTTTAGCCGAGTGGCATTTGCGCTCCTACCTGCGGGCTCGGACGTGCCGCACGCCGTAGGTACTCGCGCCCGCAGCAACCATCACCGTCGCGAGCAGGACGAGCATCATCGGTGCGGTTCCCGGCTGGCCCCCGTCGGTTGCTACCAGGCCGGCGTTGCCTACGGCTGGGGCGCTTGGTGCGGGCTGCTGGTCCCCGAGCATCATGCTCACGAAGGTCGCAAGCTCACCGCCCGAACCGGACATCGACTGGACGAAAGTGGCTGCCGTCATTCCACTTGGATACAGCGACGGGTACCAGCCAACCCGCTGCGTGTCGTTCGCGATCGCCGAAGGCGAACTGGAACCGTACCGCAGGTGATAGTGCGCTGCATCTCCTTCGCCGTGGGCGAGTGTCATCAAGACGTAGCGGTAGCTCGCGCAGGCCGCGTCGCCGGTTTCGAAGGTGTACCAGGAAAAGGCACTGCCGTTGAAGCTGGCCGGCGTTTCGCCCGTATAGGCGTAGCTGCAAGCGCTGGAGCCGGAGAAGGCGATTGAGGTCGGCGTCACTGCAATGCTTGAGAAGCTGGTTTCCAGCATGTCCTCCAGCACCTTGCGCACCGCAGCCGGGCTCGCGGAAACGTCACTGGCAATACCGCTGACGAGGCTGTTCGTAGCGGAGTCCGACATGAACATACCGGCGCTCACCCAATCGCCAGCCCATGGAGCCATGTCGGACACTTCGGTGTCGTGATCATGTTCGTCGCCATGGTCATGGTCATGGTCGTGGTCCCCGTCATGCCCGTCGTCGTGGCCGTGATCGTCGTCGTCGCCATGGTCATGTCCGTGGCCATGAGCTGAGGCTTCTTCGGCGAGCAGAAGAACTTCGCCGGCAGTCACCCCTTGGAGGTGAAGCGTGTACGTCCCTGCTGCCGCGAATTCGTAGGCCACCCAGGCGGCGATAGCCGGGCAGCCTTCGATCGTAGATGAATTGCCGGCTGCGGCAATCGCGGTTCCACTGGCGTCGGAGAGGCTGAGTTGAACCGCGCTCCCGGTGAAGAACGCGTAGGTGCGCG
>CAZDZP010000425.1:0-1930 GCA_964509855.1 uncultured Anaerolineaceae bacterium
CGGCCCCATCAGTTCGTTGAAGCGGATTGAGAGACCTTCCCCGGCGTCGGACGATGAGAGTGCTTCGAACGAAAATCGAGTGCGGCTATCCAACGGCCCCCCGCTGGATGTGCGGCCCAATTCCTGTTTGATCTCAATCCCGCGCCCTTCGCCATCCACGAGGTAGGCGGTGGTGATGTGCACCCACGGGAGCGTCTCTTCCGCATCGTCGTCGATTGGCCGGGCATGCACAAAGAACACCGTCCGAAATGCGTCCGCGTAGCCAGCCTCAAGCGTGACTTCGTAGCCTTCGAGGGTCACGCTTTCGCCGTACCAGCTAACCAGCTCTATGGGTATCCCCGCGTTCTCGATGTATCGGAGAAGCTGGGGATCGACGTCACCAGGGAGCGGGGCGGACGACGATGGGCTCGATGTTTCGTCAGCGACCGGCGTGTCTGGAGTCGCTGCGTGGTCCTCGGCAGGCGTAGGGCTAGCATCCGTGGCCCCCAGCAGGTTCTCGCCGCCATTCCCGGACGCGATGACAACAGCGCCGATGGCGATGGCGGCAGCGCCAGCAATCGAAGCTGCGCCGATGGCAATCGGCTTGATGGCAACAAGCGGAAGTAGCGCGTGGGCGAGGCGATTCATCGGATTGCGCTCCCGGCGCCAGTATTCGGCCACCTCTTCGCGAGAGCCCGCGTTGAGTTCAGCTATCAACTCGCTGACGTGCCACTTAGCACCGTCCAGCGTCATGTCCAACTGTTCCGCGATTTGTCCGTTGGTGCGGCCCTTGGCCAACAAATCGAGCACCTCGCGCTGTCGGGGGCTCCACTGGGAGGGGGCGTTATTCCAATGGCGGTAGCCGGTTCGTGCTTCCATGAATTCAAGCTAACCGGCACGGCACGAACTTTCACTACCCGATGACGGGTATTCTCTCGTGTTATTCACCTCCCGAGCTGCGTACATTGCCGCTTGACGCCTCGCGCGCTTGCCGCCAGCATCCAGACACTCTGTCCGAACCCGGAGGTTCCCATGGCATACCAGGACATCACGTACGAAATCGAAGGGCGGCTCGCCTACATCACCCTCAACCGGCCCGAAAAGCTGAACGCGCTTTCCAACAACCTTCGCGGCGAAGTCATGCACGCGATGAAGGAAGCCGAAGCCAACCGTGAAGTCGGCGTCATCATCCTCAAGGCGGAAGGCCGTGCCTTCTCAGCGGGCTACGACCTCACGCCCTCCCGCGCGGCCGGCGAAGACAGCCCCTACGTCCATCCGCGCTCGATGCTTCCCGACACCGGCTCCACCCACCCCGGCCCGCAGGAGTGGGCCCGCCACGTGGTTTCGACGAACTGGACTATCTGGGAGCTGGCGAAGCCGGTCATCGCGCAGGTGCACGGCTACTGCCTCGCTGGCGGCACCGAGCTCGCATCGATCTGCGACTTCCGCATTTGCGCCGAAGACGCCCAGATCGGCTACCCGCCGGTCCGCGCCATGACCACGATGGACATGATGTGGACCCCATGGCACATGCCCATGGCGAAGGCGCGAGAATTTGCCTACGTCGGTGATAGCCACAGCGGCACCGAAATGGAGCGTCTTGGCTGGGCCAACTACGCCGTTCCCGCCGACGAACTGGCGGCCTTCGTGAAGACCTTCGCCACCCGCATGGCGCACGTCGACAACGACATGCTCATGTACTCGAAGCGCGCTGTGAACCGCCAGTACGAAGTGATGGGCATCCGCACCGGCCTGTGGAGCGGCACCGAAATCCAGGGCCTCAGCGCCTATCGCCCGGCCGCCGGCGAATGGGGCAAGCACGTCCGCGAAGGCGGGCTGAAGGCCGCGCTCGAATGGCGCGACGGTCCCTTCCGCGACTTCCGCGGCCGCTACGATACCGCCCCCAAGGAGCGCCCCCTCGCCACCGGCGAAGGCCAAAAGGACGCCCGCG
>CAZDZP010000426.1:0-1923 GCA_964509855.1 uncultured Anaerolineaceae bacterium
GTGCGCCAGCAGTGGTTGCAACGGCCGTTGGGTTCTGCGGCCTGCTTACCGTGGTTATTGGCTTTTCCAGCAAGGAGATGCGCCGCTTGTAGCAAGCGGGCACAATGCCAGGGTGACTGCCAAGCCATACGAATTCCTTCACCCCGGGCTGCGATTGCTCCTCCCGACAGGCGAATGGGCACGAGAGCCGGAAATCGAAGCCGACCCGAAGGAACTCCTCGTTTCGGTGACATCGCTCGTCGTGATCGACCTCGAAATGAGCGGACCGAACCCGCAAATGCACGAAGTCCTGGACGTGGGCGGAGTGCGCGCGACACTGGACCACGCCTTCCCCGAAGAGAAGTCATGGGGTTCGCGAGTAAAGCCGAAGCACATTGGCAACGCAGACCCCAACGCGCTCAAAGTTGTGGGCTACCACCCGAAACACTGGAAGGACGCGCTCGACCTCGAAAAGGCCTTCGCGGAACTCGCCGAACTGGGGCGCGGGGCGGCCATCACGGGTTGGGGCATCGGCCAGGATATGAACTTCCTCGTCGAAGTGTTCCGGCGGCTGGAGATGGATTGGCCCTTCGCGCCGGTAGCGGTGGACGTGCAACCGATCGCGCGGCAACTGCTCAAGGGAACCGGGAGCGTGGACCGATTCAACCTTGGCCACGTGGCCGATCGGCTGGGCATTGGCCGCATGGGTGAACACGGCGCGCTACCGGATGCGTACGCAACCTACGACGTGCTTGTGAAACTGCACGAACAGGCGCCGAAAACGGCCTCATAGGCACAAGCCAGTAGTCGGATGCAGCAAGTTGTTATAGACACTGCCCTCAATCCTTCGACGGATGTCTATTGACAGGCCATTAGCTTTTACCGAACGATATGGGCCAGATGTTCTCGGGGCGGGGTGCAATTCCCCACCGGCGGTGAAAGCCCGCGACTCCGCTTCACGGCGGACTGATCCGGTGAGATTCCGGGGCCGACGGTAAGAGTCCGGATGGGAGAGGACACGCCATAGCAGCGCAAGCTGTTGCTCGCGGCTGCTGCGGCATTCCCCTTTCCAGAGTTCCCGGGCACGTCAATTTCATTCGCATGCGCGTTCGCGTATTGGCGCAATTTCAAGGCGTGCTGCGAGGAAAGGACCGTGCAAGGTGTTCACTGGAATCATTGAGGAAGTCGGCGAAGTATTGGAGGCGGAACCGGGCATATTGCGGATCCGCGCCCCACACATTCTGACCGACAGCAACCTTGGCGATTCGATCGCGATCAATGGTGTGGACCTGACCGTCGCGAGCATGGAAGGCGATACCTTCTTTGCCAATCTCATGCCGGAAACCTACCGGCGCTCAAACCTCGGCGAACTGAAGGCCGGGGATGTCGTGAACCTTGAACGCAGCTGCCGACCGAACGACCGGCTCAGCGGGCACATCGTCCGCGGCGTGGTCGAAGGCGTTGGTTCGCTGCATTCCTTCACGCCTGAAGGCGAGGCCATCATCGCGCGCTTCCTGGCGCCGCCTGAATTGCTGCGGCACATGGTGGTAAAGGGTCCGATTTGCATCGACGGCATCAGCCTGACCATCGTCCACAAGGACGAGGAGAGCTTCTCCGTTTCGCTGGTGCAGTACACGCAGGAGCACACGAACCTCGTGAATCGCCAACC
Source organism: uncultured Anaerolineaceae bacterium (assembly GCA_964509855.1). Classification (GTDB taxonomy): domain Bacteria; phylum Chloroflexota; class Dehalococcoidia; order Tepidiformales; family Tepidiformaceae; genus CAZDZP01. The sequence goes on from CAZDZP010000426.1 coordinate 1,649, forward strand.
CGGCGACCGCATCAACCTGGAAACCGACATCATCGCCCGCTACGTCGAACAGTACGTGCGGGAGATGGGGTTGCAGCCGGCGGGAGCAGCGCCATGAGCGACCCCGCTGCATCGGTTCGCGCTTCTGTCGTGGAAGCTATCGAAGAATACCGGCGCGGCAAGTTCGTCATCATCACCGACGACGAGGGCCGCGAAAACGAAGGCGACCTCTGTATCGCCAGCCAGTTCGTCACGCCAGACGCCATCAACTTCATGGCGAAGTACGGCCGCGGCCT
>CAZDZP010000427.1:0-1900 GCA_964509855.1 uncultured Anaerolineaceae bacterium
CGGCCTCTACGCCGCCGTGTGCGCCCTGGCCGCGCTCCGAGCGAAGCATGCGACCGGCCTCGGTCAACACGTCGACCTCTCGGAACACGAAGCCCTGGTCTCCTGCACCGAACAGGTGCTCATGCAGTGGTTCTTTCCCAGCGGCTTCAGCTGGCCAACCCGGGTAGCCCAGCGGCAGGGCAGCCTCCACTGGACGCGCGCCTACGAGGTGTATCCCGGGATGACTGGCCGCGAGATCATGGTGACGACGGCCCTGCGCCTGTTCGATGTGCTCCTCCCATGGATGGACGAGGAGGGTGCCGCCCAGGACCTGGTCGACCGCGAGAAGTACCCGGACCCCGTCTCGCTCATCCGCAACCTTCCGCATCTCATGCAGGTCGTACGCGAGTGGGTTGGCACCCGCGATGCGGACGAAATGTTCTTCGAGGCGCAGCGACGGCACCAGCCCTTCGGCGTGGTCTGGGATATCGGCACGGCAATCCAATCGCCGCAAATCGAAACCCGTGCGTTCTTTAAGGGCTATAAGAGTCCTGGTGGGGCACCGGTGATCATGCCCGGCCGCCTGTTCCGAACAGACGCGGATGTTGACCATCCCGTTCCGCCGCTGACTGATAAGGCGTCAACGGTGAACTGGGAACCGCGCTCCGGTGTCGGCCCGGCTGGCGGTTCGCTCACCCGGCCGCTCGAAGGCGTTCGCATCCTGGACTTCACGCACGTTCTTGCCGGGCCTTTCGGCACACGCGTGCTCGGGGATCTTGGCGCCGAGATTATCAAGGTCGGAACCGCCAGCCGCGGGGCCGGTGCCAATTCGCAGGACCACCCCTACTATGTCTCCTGGAACCGGAACAAAAAGAGCATCACACTCAACATGAAGTCGGAGCAGGGCCGTTCAATTGCCCGACAGCTCGCTGGCGAATCGGATGTCATCATCGAGAACTTCAGCGCCGGGGTGCTCTCGCGCTGGGGTATGGACCACGAGTCGTTGAAGGCGGAACACCCCCATGTCACCGTCATTTCCATGGGAGGCATGGGGCAGACCGGGCCATGGAAGGACTTCGTCACCTTTGCGCCGACAATCCACGCCCTCACCGGACTCACCTATCTCACCAACCCTCCCGGCCGTCACGACCTCGGCTACGGCTTTTCGCTGACCGACCACCTCAGCGGGTTGGCCGGCGCCCTCGCCGTTTGCGAAGCGCTCGAACATCAGCGCCGCACCGGCCAGGGGCTGGCCATTGACCTCTCTCAGTACGAACTCGGGCTTGGGGTCATGGCGCCCGCCTTCGTGGACCACGTTGCGAACGGGACCAACCCCGAACCTGTTGGCAACCGTCATCCCTTCGACGCGTGGGCGCCACACGGGATCTACCCATGCACTGGCGAAGACCGCTGGGTCGCGATTGCCACCCGTGGAGACGATGAATGGGCTGCGCTGGCGCGGGTAATGGGCAAGCCGGGACTCGCAAAAGACCCCCGCTTTGCCTCGCACGAAGCCCGCGTGCGTAACCAGGATGCGCTGGACGCCGAGATCAGCGCGTGGTCCAGTTCCATGGACCGCTACGACGCGATGCAGGCATGCCAGGCAGCCGGGATTGTCGCCGGCGCGGTGCAGGACGCCGCCGACCTTGTCGAAACGGACCCCCAATTGCGCGCATCAGAATTCTTCGGTACCGCGAGTTCCTCTCGCTGGCCGGAGTATGGCGTCGACCGCTTCCCGGCCCGGTTCAACGGAGTGCGCCCAGCCGTCTACGATGGTGTTCACGATGTCGGACAGGACACGTTCGATGTGCTGTCCGAAGTACTTCAACTTGAGGGCGAGGAGATTGCCAGCCTCGTCGAATCCGGTGCTCTTACCTAGTACCCAGCCCGAAGGAGGGCGCTTGCGTGGCGCTTCGTTTGT
>CAZDZP010000428.1:0-1879 GCA_964509855.1 uncultured Anaerolineaceae bacterium
GGCGCGCGAGCTGGAGCCCAGTGTCTTCAAGGCGCTGGGTTCCAGCTTTCGCTGGGACGACAAACAGTGCGCGCGCCAGATGCAGTCGGTCACGCATCTCAACCAGTCGTCTCGCGAGTGCTACTTCCGGCCGGGGCGAAAAGGCACCGGGTGCATGCGCAACGTGCGCTTGCCCTCGCGCGCCTCCGCAAGCGCAGCAAAGCCCTCGGTCATTTCCGCAAACACATCGCGCTCGGACCGGGTCGTATTCGTTGGGGTTGCCTGCTTCTTCATCATCATCATCATGCCCTCAGCAGCGCCTTGAATCCTTCATCGTTCAGGTGCTCAGCTCGGTGGCGCGCCCCACTCATCGTCACTGAGTTCGAACGGTTCATTCTAGAAGCAGACTGCTCTCGTGCGGCCAAGGGCCGCCGACCGATGCACCAGGCTTCATTCGCAACCTGTCGTTGGCGTACCGCTCGAAACTGCCGCATCGCAGCGCCACTTCTCGAAAGGTGCTCCGAACAACTGCACGAACTCCAGGGACGTGGACTTGGCAAGGTAGCATCCGACGTCGTCTTCCATGTAGAACAGATATTGCACCTCGTCGATGTCCATGATCTCGACAATGCTGGGACCTAGGTACGTACCGAACAAATGCACGGCGCCCAAACGGGCGAGTTCCTCGCCGCACCAGGCGGTATTCCCGAATCGGACTTCGCCGAGGTACCGTCCGCTGTCCGATGCAAAGCACCCGATACGCGTAGCCCCATCAATGACGGAGCTGCGTGCATACATGCGGCAGTCGCCGGGGAACATCAGCGCACCGAAAGGAGGAACGTCGATCCACAGGTTTGGGCCAGGTTCCTCAACGACCGGAGGAGAGGCCAAGAGCGCGATTGCCAGGAGAAGTTCAGTCATATGCGCAGCGGAAACTTCCTAAGCCGATCAAGGTAGAAATCGCCCGATTCAGCCGCGAACCCGCGGCCGACCGTGGGGTTTTCTCCTTCCCCGGTGTGTCACTGTGCGCCTCACGCAGCCGCGGGACCACAAACGGGGGAATGGCCGGAGCCGGCGAATGCCCAAGGTTAGGAGCGCCGGGCGGCTGAACGCAAGTTTCGGTCTCGGCTAGCCGTCAGTTGGAGTGTCCGCTGATCGTCAGTTTACGGCGCGGCTTGCCCTGATAGCGCGCCTAGCGGCCACGCTCGCCATGATCCGGATGCGATGCGCACGCACTTTCAGCATGCGCGCCCCCCGTCCTGATTGATTTCGTCGACTTGCTCGACTTCGCCATCGCGGTGGCAGACGCCGCATTCCGCCTTGCCGCTCGGCCTACCAAGTTTCCGTCTGGTGGTTCGGCTCCACAGCTCGTCCTTCATCTCGAGCAGTTGGTCGCGCAGCAGGTTGCCGTGATTGACCCGGTGGCCGCGTCCGAGACGTTCCAACGCATCCTTCACGCGCGGGAACTGGAGCTTGTAGGAGGCGTCGCCCGTGGCACCGAAGTAGCGGAAATCATCGCTCAGGAGGACCTGGGCACTCCTATGATCCGGCGCCGGACCCAGATCGTGCTCTAGGTCGCCTTTGCCACCATGGTGCTTCGCGCCAGCACGCCAGTGATATGTGCCGTCTCGATGCTCGTATATGCAGTCGCCTCGACTTCGCCAACTGGGGTCGCGGTAGTAGGCGCCGTCCACGAGTTTCTGCGTGACCCGCGCGACGTAGATCAGGCGGTTGTCGGCGTCCAGCGAATTGGCCGCAAAACCGAAGATCCAGTCGCCTTCACGCGCCGTTCGGCGGATCATCGGCTTGCAGATGGCGAGAGACAGCAGTCCGGGCGTCACGTGCGGCGCGCCGCCGTTGTCCGCCACCAGCTTGTAGAAATACAGCCGCGCCATGGACT
>CAZDZP010000429.1:0-1851 GCA_964509855.1 uncultured Anaerolineaceae bacterium
TCAAAGACCAGCTCGCCGCCGCCCAAAAAGCGCTCAAGCTGGATGTCGAGCCGCCAACGGGGGCGGCGGGGTTGGCGTGGTGAGGGGGTAGGGGGAGGCGCTAAGCGCCTGGACTTTCGCCTTCCGGCTTCTTCGCAATTCGGCACGTTTGGGCAAGGAGCAGGCGATAGGTTCGCGCGAAGCCTTTGTCACCCGAATCGGTCTCCACCTGGGCATGCGCGGCGGCCCATTTCGTCCACAATGGGTGAACGTGGTTTGGACGCCAGACAACCTTCGGGACAGCGACCTCCGAGGGCGCGCCGCGCGCGAGTTCGACGAACTCTTGAGCGGTTAGGAGCACATGACCGGACCCAACGAGATTTCCGAGGCACAGTTCACCGATATCGTCGCCAGCCGACTCGACGATGTGGGGCTGCCAAACGGAGAGTTGCCGATCGCTTGCACGGAAAGCTGAGCTCATGGGGACATTTTGATCCCAGTCCCACAGGTCCCACGGGACGAACCGACAGAGGTCCGCGTCTGGCGGCACATCGACACCGTCGGTCATGACAGAACGATTCGAACTCGCTCGATCGCCGACTCCACGTCGGCCGCCTCAATAGGCGTCGCTTCAAGAGTTCCTCGCCGTTGAACGACTCCCTCAATGCCTTCACTTGTAACGTGAAGGGAGAGATGCCGCTCTTCATCGAGGCGGGCTTCGACATCTAGTCCACCCTCGCCGTCGGCCGCAACCTGGGGCCTACTCGATGACAACGAGCGAAGGCGAGCCATGAGCATCACGGCGTCCACGATCACTGAACTAGGTACGGGCGTACCGAGCGCAGACAGGTGGCCTTTGGAGTATGCGACCAGCTTCTCGAAGGTCAACTCATCCAAAGAGGACTCGGGCGTCGGCAAGCCTGAACGCCTAGAGGCACTGCTAATTCGTGCGCCGGGCAGCTTGCGCAGCGAGACGGTCACAACATTCCCGAGCCGCTGTGTCGGGCTACCCGAATAGCTTGCTGTCGTCATAGCTCGTCTTCCTCAGTGGATTCTCCGTTGGATTTCGTCAAGTGTTCAATGAACGTTTTGACAATTCGTTCATAGTCCCTCTCGGGTACTGCCATCCGCACAACGGGCTTAACCCTAATAGTCCCCTTCTGCGCCAGCTCGGCAGAATCTTCTTCGCTGAGGACGATCGGATCATCAACTTGTCCGAAAGTTATGATGTGATAGCCGTTTCGTCGAGAGAGAACAACGTTGCTCGCGTGAACGATCACGGTTTCTGCGGGAACATCCCACTGGAGTCTGAGCGGCTTCGTACCGTCGTCGGACATCATTGTCCTCCCGAATCAGTTATTCTCAGTATCGAACACCGGACGTCAAGCAAGCAGCAACGCTACTCGCACAACCACTCGTGCCGAGGGCGGGATTCGAACCCGCACGCCTTGCGGCCGCAGGGTTTAAGCCTGCTGCGTCTGCCATTCCGCCACCCCGGCTCGTGGAAACTGTAGCAGCAGTGCGGGCAACGGTGAGGGGTTGGCGCCTCAGTGGGCGTCGGCGAAACGCTCGGCGGCGCGGACCGTGTTCACCAGCAGCATCGCGCGGGTCATGGGGCCAACGCCGCCCGTGTAGGGCGTGACGAAGGACGCGACCTTGCGCACGTCCATGGAGGCGTCGCCGACCAGCCGCCAGCCGCGTTCGCGAGAGGGGTCGTCGATGCGGTTGACGCCCACGTCGATGACGACCGCGCCGGGGCGAATCATGTCGCCCGTGAGCATGTTGGCGCGGCCCGCGGCGAGGACAACGATGTCGGCCTGGCGCGTGTGGACGGCAATGTCGGGCGTCCCAGTGTGGCAGATGGTGACCGTG
>CAZDZP010000430.1:0-1837 GCA_964509855.1 uncultured Anaerolineaceae bacterium
TTAACAACGCCGGCGTCGGGGGTGGCACCACCTGGGAACAAACCATCGAGGTGAACCTCGCGGGCGTGTACTACGGCCTCTTTCACGGCGGCATGAAGATGGCCGATCGCGGCAAGGGCGGTGTCATCATCAACACTGCATCCGTCGCCGGGCTGGTCGGGCTCATGGGGCCGGCCGCCCTTCAGATGACGCCGGAGCGTGGCGCCGGCGCATATGTCGCGGCCAAGCACGGCGTCGTGGGCCTCACCAAGCAGTTCGCCGTAACCTTCGCGCGCTACAACATCCGCGTCAACGCAGTCTGCCCCGGCTACATCGAAACACCGATGACGGCCGAAGTCCGCGCGCTGGAAGGCGGCACCAAGTTCCTGACCGGGCTGCACCCCATCGGCCGACTTGGCCGCCCGGAAGAAGTAGCCGCCGCGGTCGCCTTCCTCGCCAGCGACGACGCCTCGTTCATCACCGGCGTTTCGCTACCGGTCGACGGCGGCTATACCGCTCGGTAGCCGCTGCCCGCCACAGCGCAACCATGTGAGAGGGCCGGGGAAGCATCCCTCGGCCCTCTCGTTCGTTCGCCTGGAGTGCTCGTTTCCTACCCGTTCGGCAGGAGCACCGTGCGGGCCACTTCGCCTGCCTTCATCGCGCGGAAGGCTTCGTTGATGTCCTCCAGCTTGCCCGTGCGGGTGACCATTTCGTCCAGCTTCAAGCGGCCCTGCTGGTAGAAGTCGATCAGCCGCGGCATGTCGCGGCGGAAGCGGTTGCTGCCCATGCTGGAGCCCTGGAGCTTGCGTTCCTGGAGCAGCGTGTTGCCCGGGATTTCGATGTTCTGGCCCACCGGAACCATGCCGACGATGGTCGCGGTGCCGCCCGGCGCGAGGCACATGTAGGCCTGTTCGGAAGCCTTCTTATTACCTATGGCCTCGAAGGAGTACTCCACGCCAAGGCCACCCGTGAGGTCCTTGATTTTCTGGACCGGGTCACCACTGGAGCCATCGACGATATGCGTGGCGCCGAGTTCCTTCGCCGTCGCCAGCTTCGTTTCAAGCATGTCGATGGCGATGATCTGTCGGGCGCCAGCGATGCGCGCGCCCTGGATGGCGGCGAGGCCAACGCCGCCCGCGCCGAACACGGCCACCGAGGAGCCGGGCTCAACCTTCGCCGTGTACATAGCCGCGCCGGCGCCGGTGATCACGCCGCAGCCGATGAGCGCCATCTTGTCGAGCGGCAGATCCTTGGCGATCTTCACGACCGCGTTTTCGTGCAGCAGCATCTTTTCGGCGTAGCTGGAGATGTTGGCGAACTGGCTGACGTCGCTGCCCTGCCACTTGGCGAAGGGGCGACCCTTGGCGCTACGGCCGGGCTTGTCCTGGCAGAGGTTCGGGCGGCCGGTGAGGCAGTAGTCGCAGCTGCCGCAGAACACGGAAAGGCAGGCGATGACGTGGTCTCCCGGCTGCACGTAGGTCACGTGCTCGCCGACTTCTTCCACCACACCGGCCGCTTCGTGGCCAAGCACAGCGGGGGATGCATAGGGATAGAACCCGTCGACGAAGTGGAGGTCGGAATGGCAGACGCCGGTGGCCTCCGTGCGGACCACGATCTCCTGTGGCCCGGGGGAATCGAGCTCGATGTCTTCGATGGTGAGCGGCTGGTGGGCGCCGTGGAAGACGGCAGCTTTCATGGGTGGGTCTCCTTCATTGTCGCGGCCGGTATGTTTGGGACTGGCAGCAAGTCCCGCGGATTCTAGCGACTGGCGGAGCCCCTGCGTGCAAAGAGTCGCGAATGGGGCATGTTGCGTGGCGAATGGCGCGGTCAGGCGGAAGCGCGCTGGCTATACTGGTCC
>CAZDZP010000431.1:0-1831 GCA_964509855.1 uncultured Anaerolineaceae bacterium
GCAAAAGCAGAAAGAGGGCGACCACCGTGATGCTGCCGGCGACGGCGGCCACCGCACGCAACACCGCTACGCCATCACCGAACAACCACACAGCTGCGCCGAACACGTACAACGGCCCGGCCGGTTGCCCTGCCGCGTGCGGCGAATACACCCCGATCCAGCCCTCGTCGAGGATTCGGTTCGCCTCCAGCCCCACGATCGCTTCGTCACCGTGGAGTCCGCTCGGGAGCGTTTCCAACCCGGTGATGCGCAGCACAAAAGCGCCAAGGCCAAGCACCAGCGCGCAAAGCAGAACCGGCCAGTTGCGTTGCAACCATGCCGCTACGGCGCCGTTCCCCATCCACGTCCTGTTGCCCACGCGGGCGGGGAGGCTGCTTCCATCCGGCGGGGCGTTGCGACCTGGGGCTCGCCGCGCCCCACCCCATCCCTGCAGTCTTTGCACAACGTTAGGCTACCCGAGATCGAGTGGCAGCGGCGCCGGCATGGAAAGGAACGCTTGTCCCGTGCGGGGGTGCCTATGCCGCCTTGGACTTCTCGATTTTCGCCAGGGCCTCGACCACGCTGGCCACGGGCATCACGTCGCCGATGCTGATCTGGATGTCCAAAAGATTGACGAGATGGAAGATCTCGCAGCGGTCGCCCACCGCCTCCTCCGGGACAATGACGCGGAATCCGCTACAGGCGTCGCGGCAAGTCGCGTAGACACAATGACTCGTGCTGCACCCGGTCACGATGAGCGTGTCGACCTGGAGCGCGTTGAGCATCTCTTGCAGGTCAGTGCCCTTAAAGCACGAGGCCCATTTCTTCACGATGAACTTCTCGTGGGGGAGCCGGCCCAGGCGGGGATCCAACTGGACCCCTGCCGACCCGAGCGCCGATTCTTCGGGCTTGCCAGCACCCTTGGAGCTGGCCGGCCAGGGCGGATCATCTTCGCCAAAGGCCATGGTGGTGAAGAATATCGGTATGTCCGCTGCTCTCGCCGCATCGAGTACGGTGCGCGTGTGTTCGACCACGCCCTCAAGGTCTGAACCGATGGTGTAGCTAGGGTTCACCCATTTTTCCGCGAGATCGATGACTATGACGGCGGGCCGTTCGCCCATGCCAACCGCTCCGCCCCATCCGCGTTGCTCGTAGTTTGCCTTCAAGTCGGCCATGTGTCCGTACACCTGTGTGCGTATCGACTCGGGAAGTTGAAGGTCGCTGGAACCTGCCATCGTTTCCTCCTCGGACGGAAATCCAGAATGAGTGTCTGGCGATGCTGGCAGCGAAATGTTTCTCGTCCGTTAGGATCCGGTCACACTCCTTCCGTCGCCATCGAGTGCTGCCCGGATCTGCCCCAACAACTCCCTGCCCATCTGGAGCCCTTCCGGGAATTCGTCTTCCTTATCCCAGCGCCACGCCGCGACCATCGCAAGCACGAGGACCCGGCAGTCGCGGAGCAACTCCTGGTCGACTCGGGGGTAATGGTCGCTGACATCTTCCGGCGCATGGGCAAGGTCGAATTCGATCGGTCCGCGACAGCAAGTTTCGAGGTCGATGAACAGCGGGCCGGCCTCCGTGTTGAGCACGTTGCCCGGGTGCGGTTCGCCGTGCAGCAGCTGCTCAGCGGCGCCGCGTCCAATGATCGCACTTCGCAGCCCCCGCAAGGTGCTGGTCAAAAGCTCCCTGTCGGCGTCGGCGAGCGCCGGGGAGAGGTCGCGGTTCGCCACGATTTCTTGGGCTTCCGCGACCCGGTCCGTGAAGTGCGGCGAACCAATATCAATTCTTCGCAACCCGGCATGCAGCCGCGCGAGCGCATCGGCGTAGTCGCCCGCCGCAACCTCCTTCGGCA
>CAZDZP010000432.1:0-1822 GCA_964509855.1 uncultured Anaerolineaceae bacterium
GCGCGACATTCGTCCACGTCTCGGTACGCATTCGGCCACCTAAGTGAACAGTATTTGGGCTAACCTCAATCCGACAATAACTCAGGCTGCGCGGGCCAGGGCGGACACGATTCGGGTGTAGGTGTGACGGGTCGCGGCGTTGTTCGCCAGGCGGAGCGTCGGCACACCGCCCGGGCGGACGAGCAGCGCGGCGCGATTGAAGAGGACGAAGCGCAAGGTCTGGATGGTATGGAGCAGCGAGAGGGTCGTGTGCTTCCGCGTCCGGCGGCGTTGCGCCGCGCCCGTTTCGATCTGGAAGTTGGTGAGCAGGTTGTGCGTCAGGATGACGAGTTGCTGCCAGGCACTGTTGGCCGCGTAGGCCATCGTGGGCACGGTGTGGAACGCCAGCCCGGTCTTCAACTGGGCGATGGTCTTCTCATGGTTGCCGCGGCCGGCCATGAAGTACCAGAGGTTGGCCACCGTGAAGCCCAGGTTGCTCGTGATCGCCGAGTACTCGTAGTGCCCGTCATTGGGGTCGAAGAGATCGAGTTGGAAGTTCTTCGCGGTGCGGTGCTGCACCCGTTTGCGGTAGATGGCCACCCACAGCGGGCGGTCCCAAGGCGTGGCGGCGGCCTCCACCACGACACCGCTGATGTCGGGGGCGACCCGGGTCCACGTCGGCGTCGCGCGAATGTACTGTTGCAGGTCGAGCCAGCGATAGAACGGGACCTTGATCGCATAGCCGACGCCCCGCGCCGTCAGCCACTTGAGCACATCCTGGCGGAAAAAGGCGCCATCCATACGAAAGCGGACCGTCGCGTCGGCCGCCGGCGAGGTCGCCACCTGCGCCCACAGGTCCCGCAGAAAAGGCAGCGAGGCCTTGCCGTCGTGGACGTTGCCGGACCGATTCTTCACGCGGAGGATGTGGGTCGTCTCAGCCAGGTGCGCCAAGATCGGGTAGTAGCTCGGCACCTTCCGGTGGTGCGGATTGAAGCCGCGGAACGCGCGCTCGACCTGCAAGCCCGTCGAGACCACGACGCCATCGACGTCCACCGTCACCGTGCGCAACCGCAGCCCCGGGATCACGTGCGCGATGACGGCGGCGTTCAGCGCCTGCAGGCGCTCGACGGTCTTCATCGTGAATTGCGTCAGCCACCGGCTCACCGTGCGCGCGGTCGGCAGCACGTGCAACTGGCAGAACCGCTGCACCACGGGATCGTCCTGCACATACCCCACGTGCTCCAGGCGTCGGCCGCCGACCACCAGCAACCCGATCAGCAGGCGCACCATGCCGACCACCCCGAAGTCGCCCCCGACGGGCGCGCCGGCGAAGGCGGTGCGGACCAGCGCGTTGAAGCGCATCGTGCGCAGGTACCGCCTGAACAACTCCAGACCGGCATAGGACGTGAGGTGCACGTCGCCGAAGTCGAGGGCCAAACTACCGTTGACTCGGGCCTGCAAATCGGCTTTTCTTTGTCTCACTGTCAGTGGCCTTTCGTTGGCGGAAGAAGGGTTTGGGTCGCGCCTCCTTTCAACCACAACGGAAGGCCTTTTTCAATTTCAAACTGGCCTGATCGCTAGGAAATATGTCGGATCAGGGCTAATTATGGCGTCGGCCGTTCGCTAGTTACAAGGCGTGCTGGCAGCGCGGCGGCCTACCGCCCCCTCGCGAAGGAACCGCTCCGTGAGGTTCGCGTGCAGCACCATCTCGAGCGCGCGGAAGCGGTGAGGGCAGCCTTGACACCGATCGAGCCATCGCGGAGTCACAAGCGGCACACTCGCCGCCTCTCCGGGTCGCGTGGTAGAGGTGAGCGATGCCGACCGCCAAAGGAAACTTCGACGT
>CAZDZP010000433.1:0-1820 GCA_964509855.1 uncultured Anaerolineaceae bacterium
GTAGGTAGCCCATCCCAGCGGAATCCCTGCTTGCAGCGTACGCACTTCACGAGGAAGCCAGCGGTGCAAGGCTGACTGGGCAACGCCCAGCTCGGCTGCTATCTGGGTGATCGGTCGCTCCCGCTGACGCACGAGTTCAACCGCTCGCCTCCGAAACTCCTCGGGATATGGTCGTCCCATCCTGGACTCCTTTCTCGGCGACATCTTCGCCTCTCTTCAGGTGTCCGGGAAACCGGGGCAGGCTCAATCCCTTCATCGCGGCGGAGAAGGCTGCAGTGCGCAACGTCAGCCGGGCGTGCGCCATGCTCTCGGTCTCCCGGTCCGCCTACTACCAGTGGTCGCTCAGGCTGCCGTCACAGCGTCGCCAGCAAGAGCTCGAGTTGGGCAGACGCATCAAGGCCGTGCACGACGAGAGCCGTGGGACTTACGGTGCACCCAGGGTGCATCAGCGCCTGCGCCAGGATGGTGTGCAGACGTCCAAGAAGCGCGTCGCGCTCCTGATGGCCATGGCGGGACTGCAGGGACGTTCGCGACACCGCTTCCGCAGGACCACCGTGTCCGACAGCAGCGTTGGCGAGGCGAACGACCTGCTCGGCCGCAGCTTCCGCCCGGGCGACTTGGCGTTGGACCGTGCCTGGGTGGGCGACATCACCTACCTCCGCACCTGGGAGGGCTGGGCATACCTGGCCACCGTCATCGACCTCGCCAGCCGCAGAGTGGTCGGCTTTGCCGTCACCAACCACATGCGTAGCAGCCTCGTGGAGGAAGCAATGGAGATGGCCCTCAAGAGCCGTCGACCGGCTCCCGGCCTCATCTTCCATTCCGACCGTGGGAGCCAGTACACCTCGGCTGCCTTCCGGGAACTGCTTGGCCGGTACCAGGTCCGCCAGTCCCTGAGCCGGCCCCGGCAATGCTGGGACAACGCCGTCGCCGAGAGCTTCTTCGCGACTCTCAAGACGGAGCTCATCTACCGTACGAGACTGGAGACGGTGAGCCAGGCGCGGTCCGCCGTCTTCGAATACATCGAAGCCTTCTACAATCGACGACGCCTGCACTCCACCCTTGGCTACCAAAGCCCCGTCACCTACGAGACCCGTAGCCATCAACCACCCACTGCAGCTCCGGCTGCTTAGCGAACCTGTCCGTCAGATCGGGGCAAGGCCAGGACTTAAAACGCTCAACGGCAGTTCCCTCACTGAACTTTTGTGCCCGGTGGCCGACTATGGGTATATGGAACGCGCGAGGCTGGAAGCTCTGCCGATGTCCACTGTGGTCAGTAATCCCGCAGATGACGGGATGGTGCGGCGCGTGGCTGGACCTTCGCGGCTGGCGCGCCTTGCCGGCCAGTGGGACTGGCGGCTTTCGGCGCATTGCCGGCTCGCTTCTGCGGCGTCGCTGTGGGCAATCGTGTTCGCCTCGCCATTTATCGGGCTCCTCGTTGGGCCGCTATTGCTCATTCGCTTCGTGACCTCCGGCGTGCAGATGGCGCTAAACCATCGCCTCCATGGTCGTCAGCCGATCGCGAAGCCGCCGCTGGGCGACTGGTTGCTGCTGGTGCTGGCGGTTGTGGGTGCTTCGGTTGCTGCGGCTATCGAGCCCGGCAACAGTGTGCCGACCAACCCGCTGCTCATCTCGCTCGCACTGATCCCGTTCAGCGCAGTCCAGGTACGCATTGCTATTCGCTCGTACGCGACGGCGAACCGGCGGGGCGAACCGATCACGCTTTCGACACGAAGGGCGCCCCAAGAAGCAGTGGCATAGGTTCTGCATCGAAACCGAAGTAAATCCACTCGATGCGTGAACTGCCCGCGGGAAAGGTC
>CAZDZP010000434.1:0-1819 GCA_964509855.1 uncultured Anaerolineaceae bacterium
GCTGGTCGGTTCCCTCCGCCCTGCGGGCTCCGGCGTCCGCTTACCTCAAGCGTTGAGGCTGTAGAAAAACCCCCTCTGTCCCCTTGCCCGTTCGCGTCCTCGGAGCGATGATTCACACATCATCGTCAGCGATGGAGGTGGACCGAAGTGCCGCGCTACAAGCACATCGACATGAGCCCTCGACTGCTGCCGGTGGATCTGTCCGCGCAGATCGTCCCGGGTAGCTTCGAACACGCGCTGGCCCATCTGATCGATCACGAACTGGATCTCTCGGCCTTCGAGGCGAGATTCCGTAACGACACCACCGGTGCTGCGGCCTACCCGCCGAGCGTGTTGCTCAAGATCGTGTTGCTCGCCTACAGCCGCGGAATCATGAGCAGCCGTGCGATCGAGGCGGCCTGCCGGCAGAACGTGCTGTTCATGGCCATCTCGGGCGACACCCAGCCCCACTTCACCACGATCGCGCAGTTCATCAGTGGCTGCGCCGGCGCAATCACCGAGACCTTCGCCCAGGTGCTGATGGTGTGCGACCGCGCCGGCTTAATCGGGCGCGAGTTGTTCGCCATTGACGGGGTGAAGCTACCCTCGAACGCCTCCAAGACCAAGAGCGGTACGCGTGCGGACTTCGAGCGCGAAGCGGACAAGATGGAACGCGCGGTGTGCCAGATGCTCGCCCGCCACCGCGAGGCCGATCGGCTCGCCGATCCCGACCGGGCCCAAGCCCAGCACGAGGCGCGCAAGCTCGAACGCCTTGCTCGCGAAGCGGCGCAGCTGCGCCAGTGGCTGGCCTCGCATCCCCAGGATCGCCGCGGTGGGGCCAGGAACAACGTCCGCCAGAGTAATCGCACCGACAACGACTCGGCCAAGATGGCCACGGGCAAGGGCGTGATCCAGGGCTACACGGCGGTTGCCGCGGTGGACGCTAAGCACCAGATCATCGTGGAGGCGCAGGCCCACGGTGTGGGACAGGAGCAGGAACTGCTGGTGCCCATCGTCGACGCGCTCAAGGCACAGATGCAACCCACTACGGAGGTGGTCACCGACGCCGGCTATCACAGCCAGGACAACGTGGCGCATCTGGAACGCGACGGTGTTCCCGCCACGCTCCCCGACAATGGCTACCGCAAGCGCGATGCACGCTTCGAGGATCAGGCCCGCCACAAGGACAAGCCCGATCCGCTCTACGACAAGACACCCAGAGACGAAAAGCCGAAGCGATTCGGCGCCAAGGACTTCGCCCCGGCCGAGGACTTCTCACACTGTATCTGCCCTGCGGGCAGGCGGCTGTATCGCAACGGCCATCACCACGATCTCAATGGGCTGGAGGCGGTGAAGTTCACCGGCGCGCAGCGCGACTGCCTGGCCTGCCCGTTGCGAGCGCAGTGTTTGCGCCATCCCGAGCGCACCAAGGTGCGCCAGGTCGCAATCTTCACCGGCCGCACGCCAGGCAAACCCGAAACGCCGATGCAGCGAATGCAACGCCACGTCGATAGCGATGCGGGACGAGCGCGAATCGCGCAGCGCTTTGCCACCGTCGAACCGGTGTTCGGCAACCTGCGCCACAACAAGGGGCTCGACCGATTCACCCTACGCGGACGAACGAAGGTCGATGGACAGTGGAAACTCTACTGCCTGGTGCACAACATCGAGAAGCTGGCGAAGAGCGGATATGCAGGATAGAAGGGGTGACAATGACGGGTAGGTGCGTCAGCAACGTTGCGCTCTCGAGTCTGCGTCCTGTAAAGCAGCGGAAGACGAAGCTGCATGGCATGATGGATCCGTCGATTCAGAAAGTGGTTTTTCTACAGCTTCGTTAGGC
>CAZDZP010000435.1:0-1813 GCA_964509855.1 uncultured Anaerolineaceae bacterium
AGGATCGTCGCTCCTACGACGGGCTCACCTTCCGGCGACCGACAGATCACGAGCGCGAGGTCCGTCAGGTCGAGCTCGATCACCCCCAGGTCAATCTGTCCGTCGTGCTCGGGCCAATCGCCGAGGGGTAGTTGTCTGGCCCCGTAGCCATCCGCGGTGACTCGGACCAAGCCGTTCCACACCAAGTCCAACCGGGCCGAAAGGTACCCATCCCCGATCGTATCCACCTTGCGGGTTCCGCCATCGAGGGTGAGCGTCGCATCGAGTGGCTGACTCGTGAAAGCGTCTACGACGCGCCCGTGGATGTAGGTTGGCCGAGTTCGGACGCCGTCCCTGGAACCGCCGACCGACAAGCCGCCCTCGTTAGCCCAGTTATCCGACCTCTGCGCGGGGCGAGACGGAGTGGCCACACGGTCAGGGCCTTGATCCGCTCTCGGCCCTTCGCTCGGCCTTCCGTTTGTTACCAGCGCGACCAGGAGCAGAAGGACGACGCAAACGCTCGCAAGAGCCGCAATCAGTCGCAGCTTGCCCGCGTCCGCACTGTGCCGGGTAGAGGGGGGATTTCGCAGGTCTCGATGGGTCACGTGACGGGGCTATAAGCGTTGTAGCGCCCGGATGCGCTCCCGCTGCCAGTCCAATCCCCCTTAATGGGAGTGCCGTCGAATTCGAGCCACTTGCTTCCGTCTATCTCCTCGTAACGTCCATCCGTTGGATCCGCCGGGTCCGTGGGAACCCATAAGTAAGAGCCGTCATGCGCGGATGTCCCGTACACGTCGAGGAATGCTCCTAATCCAGACGGGCTGGCCACCCCTCCCCCGGAGAGATTGACGTTGATGTCCAACTGAGTGCCACCGAAGACGCTGATGGAAAGAAGAAGAATGGCGGCGAAGGTGCGCAGAATAGTCGGCTTCATTCGTGTGTGCCTGTAGATGAGGAGTGCCAGTGAACCAGGGCCCAGACGCAAGCGTTGAAGAAAGCTATGCTTGCCCGGGCAGCGGGATCGTATACGTTGAGCTACATGGCTACGCAGTGAATTCGTGGAATTCGCGCGGGCGCGACGTCGCGGAGTTCGCCAGGCGGCGAGCGCGGGCCGGTCGCGTTCCCGGACCTGGGACGGGTTGGTGCAGACGGCGATCGACCTCGCGGCGGCAATCGGAGGAGGTCGAACTCGACGATCTCGGCGACCGTCAGCTTGCGGTCGAGGTCGTCCACGCGGATGGGCGCCCGCTCCCGGCACCGAAGTCTGCGTGATGACGGCCGACACCGAGCACGCGTGGGAGCCTCTGGTGCGCGCCGACGAGCACGGCATCGCCCGCTCCGCGCTGGCCGGCCTCGAGCGCGTGGTCGTGCACGTGGTAGATCGCGCGGTCGGGCACCGGCTGAACTGGATGGAAGATGACCAGTAACCAAGCGGTGAGTTTTGTGCAGGTCCAGCAATGGCTCGGTACGCTTATCGGGAAGAAATGCTGTCGAGCCGGGATCGGACAGTATAAGGGCCTAACGCTTGGCTTCGGTGAAAGGGTATACCATGGTAATGAAAAAATCGCGTTCCCTTACTATGGGGAATGGGAGCTTGGGTCTCACTGCTCAGCTTGGCGGGTTGTTAAGCACGAACGAATCCTTTGCGGCAGTCGGAGCGATGTGGAAGACTTGGATAGCTGGGCTAAAGACGGCCTGCGTGGCGTTGCTTTTGGTGGGCTACAGATGCGGGGTAGTATGGATATTAGCGTAGTGTTAGATGGCATGCGAGTGGACTATTTTCGGGTGTAGGTCTGTTCTGACGTAGTTTTCGGGCAACGCGTAAACGGAGAGG
>CAZDZP010000436.1:0-1807 GCA_964509855.1 uncultured Anaerolineaceae bacterium
AGGCCAGTTCCGTCGGAGCCGGCCATTCCTGGCCTGGGTCGGGAGCGATGTGCTTTGGCACCGGCCACGTCAGCCAGAGCGAAAGGATGAAGCCGAAGGTCGGCTGCGGGTTCTGAAGGGTGAACTCGATGGTGGTCTCGTCCAGCGCTTCCACGCCTACGGCGGCTCGAAGGGTTTCCTTCTCCTCGTCGGTCGCATCGGCAGCCTCGTAGTAGTCGTTGCAGCCCACGAGATTCGAAAGCAGCGACGTGTACTGGCCGGCATTGTCCGGGTTGCAGGTTCGGTGGATGCCAAGCACGAAGTCCTCGGCGTTCAGCGGCTCACCGTCCGACCACACCAGGTCGGGCTTGATGTCCACCGTGATGGTCAGCCCATCGTCCGAAACTTCCATCGGAGCGGATGCCATCTCGGGTACCGGGTTGTTGTCTTCGTCGATCTTGAAGAGGCCGCGCCAAACAAACGTCTGGTGGCCGATGTCCTGTGCGAACGCTGCGTAGTGCGGGTCGAAGGACTGGAATTCAGCGTACTGGATGGTGATTTCGCCGCCCGAAAGAGCTTCGCCGCCATCGGTGGTTGGTTCCGGTGTGGTTCCGCCACCACCATCGGTCGTGGGTGCGGGCGTATTGTCGCCGCCGTTCCCGTTTGTATCGTCGTCGTCGTCATCGCCACAAGCAACCGCAAATGCTGCGAGGGCAACGATGGCGAATAGGCTGATTGCCCATCTCCATCTCTTCATAATCAGGGGTTTTCCTCCCACCTCAGTGTGGCAGCCGTTAATGCTACCGATCGGTAAGTTCCGGCAGGTTTCCTATACAGTCAACAGAAACTGGCGTAGTTTGCCCGCCTCCGGCGCTTCCTGGCTTGAATCGTTACAAAATTGCAATCCCAGGCTTAGTCGTTTCGGCCTCGCGACGCCGCCCAGCGCATCAAAGCACGCCTCCTTCAGGGGTCTTGGGCGCTAGCCGGTGAGCGACTCGTACACTCGCCGCCGCTCAGCAACGTCTTCTATATCTACGTTAACGCTGTGTAGTTGGATGCCTGCCGCCTCCTCCGCGGCGATCCGTTCCCGGGCCGCCTCGATTGAGTTTGTCACCAGCGTGAGTGACTGCTGAAGTTCCGGTGGGACCGCGGCCGCTCCGGCGCTCGATCCACCCTTATCCCACGCAGTCTTTACCTGGTCCGCCACAGAATCGTAGCCCAGCCTCGAAAGGTGTCTATGGTAGAAAACCCCCATTCTCGCCATGTAGAAAGCGAAGTTGCCCGCAACCGCTGCACGACCACGCTCAACATCCTGCGTGAACACGATTCCGCCGGGCGAACGAACGGTCACAGCGTTGGCATCGCGGCCAGCGCCGACCACCCGCTCCCGGAACGCCTTCGTCACCCCGGGCAGCGCCTCGATCGGCGTCCAGATGGGCAGCCAGCCGTCCGCGACTTCCGCCGTTATCTGCAGGCTCTTCGGCGCCAGCGTCGCCAGGTACACCGGAATGTGATCTCGTTCACGTTCGAAGCGCAGCGTGAAGCCCCGGCTCATCTGGAAGAACTCGCCTTCGTAGTCCAGCGGCTGCCCACTCATCAACACGTTGATTACCTCAACGTATTCGCGCATGCGTGCCAACGGCCGTTCGAACGGCATCCCGTGGAAATGCTCGATCACGTTCGCACCGCTCGTCCCAAGGCCGATCACCATGCGACCGCCCGAAACCACGTCCAGCGTCCCAAAGTGCTGTGCAATTGCCGCCGGCGTCCGCGAGAACACGTTCACGATGCCGCTGCCCACGTTCAGCCGCGAGGTGCGATCCACGAT
>CAZDZP010000437.1:0-1803 GCA_964509855.1 uncultured Anaerolineaceae bacterium
CGGCGGCACCATCGCCTTCGTCCTGCCCTACGCCGCCCTCAATCGCCCCGCCTTCGGCGGCATGCGCGCCGGCATCTTCGGCGGGGCAGAAGTTCGCGTTGATGCCGCCTGGAGCCTTGAGCTGGTCCGCCCGCTCTTCCCCACCTCCGCCGCCGTCCTGATCGGCCGCCGCGTCCCCGCCGCCGCCTTGCCGACCCGAGTCCGACGCTTCGCCGGCACCCTGCCGAGGCGAGACGCTCACGAAGCCGAAGCTGACGCCGCGCTCACGGTCGGCGACGCCCCTTGGCCGCAAATCACGACCCTCGAAGGCGCGTCGCCTTATCGGGCGAAGTTCCGACAAGGGGCAACAATCGTGCCTCGACGCTTCTTCCTGGTTCTTCGGGAAGACACTGGCCGATTGGGCGGGACACGTGCCGCGCCGCGAGTGCGAGGTCGGACTGGGCCAATGGATAAACCCCCTTGGCTCAACGTCGATGCGCCAGCCGGGCCGGTAGAAGCCGCATTCCTGCGACCACTCCTGCTTGGTGAAGGGATCGCACCGTTTCGCATTATCGATACGGCATTAGCCGTGGTGCCGGTTGTGGAAGGCCAGATCCTGGACAGCGCGGCAGCCGCCCAAAGTGGCCACAGATTTCTTGCAGCTTGGCTTCGCCAAACTGAAGCCCAGTGGGGAGAACACGCATCGAGAAATGCCAATGGCAACTTGCGAATGACCCTTAGCGAACGAATCAATCATATGCGCGGCCTCTCGCTCCAGGCCGGTGTCACAGGCCCCCGCGTCGTCTACACCAAGGCCGGTACGCTGCTGAGCGCCGCGATCGTCGAGGACGACGCGTTCGTCATCGACCACAAGGCCTATTGGGCAGCGGTCGAAAGCCTGGACGAGGCCCGCTACCTCGCGACGCTGGTCAACAGCAGGACAGTGCTGGACCGCGTGATCCCGATGCAGCCGCGCGGCTGGCGCGATCCGCGCGACTTCGACAAGCTTGTCTGGGAACTGCCAATCCCCGAGTTCGCTGCCGGGAACGCTCTGCACGCTGCTCTCGCCGCCGTCGGCCAGGAAGCCGAAGCCGTCGCAGCATCGGTCGAACTGCCCACTGGCGACTACCGCCGCAAGCGTCGCGCCATTCGCGACGCCCTTGCCGCCGCCGGCCTCGCTGCTCGAATGGAGACCCTGGTGGCCCGCTTGTTGGATGGTTGACCCGGCACGCGCTTGCCCGCTGGCCGCGCCCACGCCAGACCGACCCCACCGCCACCCCGTTCACAGCCCAGGTCGAAACCCTCGTCGTCACGAACGAGGCGTTGGCGTAGCAGCAGGAAGGAAGTCTGGGGACGACGATCCTCCCCAGGCCGCAGCCAAACTTTCTGGAGAGGCTCGGCTGAATGTCGGCCGACCGCGTAGGTGACTTTCGGGATCTCGTGCAGCAGCATCGCGAACCCACCCCGCCAACCAGCCCAACCCACTGAAATGGCCCAGAAAACTTCTCCCCCGCCGACCCCGAGACAGCCACCGCCCAACCCGCACCCGCCAACGACAAAAAGCCCGCAGGGGTCCAGGGGACGATCATCGTCCCCTGGATTCTTTCCTATATCGCTCTTGCCTCCAGAGACCGCGCAAAAATGCCCTCCGCCCCGCCGAAACAGTCCGTCGAGTAAGCGAAAATCAGAATGCTTTTCGCCCGAAATCCGAAGGAATTTCGAAAAACCCTTTTTTACAAGCGCGCAATGGGCTTCTTGGCCAATAAGCGTTGCTTATAACTAACTGTAGGTGTACCAACAATCGGCCGAATCATGAGTCGGTAT
>CAZDZP010000438.1:0-1788 GCA_964509855.1 uncultured Anaerolineaceae bacterium
GGGCGGAACGCCGCTATCGCAGCCGAACGCAGAAGAACAGGTGTGTTGTTGTCATGACTGTGGGGTTCCGGCCAAAGCGTACGGCGGACCCGGGCGGCCGGTCAATGCGACCCCACATGAGAGCCAACCTATCAGGCAATACCCTGATCCTTGGGGCGTTTGCAGGGATTTTACCGAGCCGCCATACCCGTTTGACCTTGGCGGCAGATAGTACGTCTTGGAAAGGGAATGACATGCATCGAGCACTCGCCAGTACTGCCAACACCGACCGACCCACCGTGGTCTGCGCCTGGTGTTCTGCCCTGCTCGAACGTGGCGGCGACTACCTTTCCCATGGGATCTGTGTGGCGTGCAGCCACGAACTCCTTGCCCAGCTTTCCGAATCGGCGCCGATGGTCGCGAACCGTATCGCCATGGTGGGATCACATGCCTAGCCAACAGCTCGAACGCCCCCTCCGCAGTGGAAGCCGAACGCAGGTGTGTCGAACAGCGAGCAGCCCGATGGACCCGACAGTCGTTTGCGCATGGTGCGCGAAGACGCTCGTCCATGGTGGGCCTGATGTATCCCACGGTCTCTGCGAAACATGCGTCCCGGCATTCGTCGCAGCGGCGCGCGGCACGGCCGCATCACCCCCGAGTTCCCGTCGCTGAATTTCGGCTAACGCAAACGCCGCCCCATTTGGAGCGGCGTTTTTCATTCCTCGCCAAGCACTAACCACTGAGCATTACACGTCGAGGTTCTTGACCCGCGTGGCGTTTGTTGTAATGAAGTGGCGCCGGAAAGAAACTTCCTCGCCCATCAACTGGTAGAAGATCTTGTCGGCTTCGACCGCGTCATCAACACGCACCTGCAGAAGATTGCGACTGTCGGGTCGCATTGTTGTTTCCCAGAGTTGCTCGGCGTTCATTTCGCCAAGACCCTTGAAGCGCTGGACCGTCGCATTGCGCCGCTTGTGCCGTTGGATTGCTTTCAGCAGCCCCTCTGGACTCCTGGCGACATCGCCAGTCTTGTCGCTTACGCGCACTTCGAATTCCTTGCCACCGGCAACCGCCTTGGCGTCGACACTGAAGTTGGCCATTCGGTCTGCCTGCTCGCGGAAGAAAGCTTCGAGGCGGAGCGGCCGGCCTTCGACCATTACCACATCGTCGCCGTCTTCTTGCGGAGCGGTCTCAAGCGCGACCCCAAGGACCTTGCTTGCAATCTCCTGCGTCTGCTTGAGGTCTGCCGTGCGCAATTGCTCCGACGCGGTGTCCGAAACAATCCAGCTCAGGAGGTCGGCGGTGACGCCGTAACGCTTCGCCACTTCCTGGAGCTCTGCGTACTTCTCCAGCTGCTCGGAGAGCCGGTAGAGGTCCTGGGCCGTCACCTTGCGCTTCTCGTCCTTCGGATGGACGGAGACGCCCTTGAATTCGATATCGGCGAGGACCCGCTGCAGTTCCGGGTCGGAGTTGATGTACTGGTCGACCGTCTTGCCGGCCTGGACGCGGTAGAGGGGCGGCTGCGCGATGTAGAGGTAGCCGCCTTCAATGAGGTCGGGCATGTTGCGGAAGAAGAACGTGAGCAGGAGCGTACGGATGTGCGCGCCGTCCACGTCGGCGTCGGTCATGATGATGATCTTGTGGTAGCGCAGCCGGGTGACATCGAATGTTTCGCGGATGCCGGTGCCAAGCGCCGAGATCATGAGGCGGATGGCTTCGTGCCCGAGCATCTTGTCGGGACGCGCTTTTTCCACGTTCAGGATCTTGCCGCGGAGCGGGAGGATGGCCTGGGTTTCGCGGAACCGGGCC
>CAZDZP010000439.1:0-1785 GCA_964509855.1 uncultured Anaerolineaceae bacterium
AACAGGAACCCTGGGGCGGCTGGGTCGCCACCTTCACCGACCCCGACGGCAACACGCTCCAGCTGCTGCAACCCTGAGAAGGGGGATGTGCGACATTCAGTCGCGCGTCCGCCGCTGGTCCACATATCCGATGAACCCCAGTTCGCCTGGCGAATGCCCGAGCGACGTGAGGTGCCAGCCTAGCTCGTTCCCGTGCTCCAACTGGTGCGTGACGATGTGTGTCACCACCTCCCAGGTTCGGAACGAGTGACCTGGCCAGTTGGGCTTCTCTACAACGCGGTTCATGTCTTCGAGGGAAAGGCTTCGCACGAAGGTGGCGAGCCGGTGGTCTTCCGACTCCCAGGTCGCCCTGAGCGACGCCAGGTCGTCAATTGATTCCGCTTCCCACACCCACTTGTCGTCGTGCGTACCTTCCGCTACGCGGCGCCACGAGTAGCTGACATCCAGGATATGGAGCAGCGCGTCGAACACCGTCCCACCACTGAGCGCGCCTGCATGAAGCTCCCCGTCCGGGAGGCGTTCGGCGGCATCCAGCAGCTTTCTACCCGTCCAGGATTGGTAGTCGACGAGCGCCGGGAGAAAGTCGACGGAGGTCTGTTCGGCGTCCACTCGCGCTCTCCTCTTTGGATTCGCGCAAGTGTAGCGGCCCTGGTCAACCCCTCGGCAGGCCCAGCCCGCGCGTCGCGATAATGTTGCGCTGGATTTCGCTCGTGCCGCCGCCGATCGGGCTCGTGGTGCTGTGCATGTAGAAACGCGAGAGCTTCCCACCCATGCCGCGATCGTCTTCGCGGTTGTTCATCTGCCCGTACATGCCGGTGAGGTGCATGCCCGTCACCGCCAGCCGCACATCCAGCTCGCTGCTGTACAGCTTCGCGATAGACGATTCCTTGTTCGGGATTTCGCCGCGCTCCTGCATGGAGATGATGCGGTAGCTGATCAGGCTCTCCACCTGCGCTTCGATGGCGCGATCGGCCAGTTCGGTTCGCACGGTCTGGTTGAAGTCCATCGTGGTGTCGATGCCGCCGTTCTTGGCGAACTCCACCATGTCCTTCACGATCAGCTGGTGCGCCACGCTCGTCGCGATGCCGCTGCGCTCGAAGTCCAGCGTCGTCGCCGCCAGGTACCAGCCGCGGTTTTCCTCACCCAGCAGCGAACTGGCGGGGATACGCGCGTCTTCGAAGTACACCTCGTTGAACTCGTGGCTGCCCAGCATGTTCACCAGCGGCCGCACGGTGATGCCCGGCGTCTTCATGTCCACCAGGAAGTAGCTGATGCCCCGGTGCTTCGGCGCGTTCGGGTCGGTCCGCGCGATGAGGATGCCCATGTCCGCACTGTGCGCGCCGCTCGTCCAGATCTTCTGGCCGTTGACCACGTAGTCGTCGCCGTCACGCACAGCACGCGTCTGCAGGCTCGCGAGGTCGCTGCCCGCGCCCGGCTCACTGAAGAGCTGACACCACACCTTTTCGCCGCTGATGATTTTCGGCAGGTGTTCGGTCTTCTGTTCGTCGCTGCCGTACACCATGATCGTGGGCCCGGCCCAGCCGTGCCCGATACCGCCCGGTCGCGGCGCGCGCTTCCACGCGAATTCCTCGCTGAGGATGAATTGCTCCTTGATGCTCAGCCCGCCGCCCCCGTGCTCCTTCGGCCAGGCCGGTGCGCCCCAACCGAGCGTATTGAGCTTCGCGACCCACTCCTTCCAGAAGGACCCGAAGTCCGCCGGCCGGCGCCCGGAGCCGTTGAACAGCCCCCACTCGCCGCCGCGAATCATGTCGTCCGGGAACTCAC
>CAZDZP010000440.1:0-1779 GCA_964509855.1 uncultured Anaerolineaceae bacterium
GAGCGCGTGAAGCATGTTCGATTGGGCCGTACAGGCCTCCAGGTTTCCCGGTTGTGTCTTGGTACCATGACCTTCGGCTTTCAGTGCGACGAGCCGACGTCCTTCTCAATCATGGATAAGGCGGCTGAAGGCGGAATCACCTTCCTCGACACCGCCGACGTTTATCCGCTTGGTGGCTCGCTCGACACGGTCGGACGCACCGAGGAAATCGTGGGCAAGTGGCTCAAAGGCCGGCGCTCGGACTTCGTGCTGGCAACGAAATGCAACGGCCGCATGGGTCCTGCTCGCTGGGAGATGGGCAATTCGCGCAAGCACATTCTCGATGCGATTGACGCCTCGCTGAAGCGGCTTCAGACGGACTACGTAGACCTGTACCAGCTCCACGCCCCGGACCCGGCAACGCCGATTGACGAAACGCTGCGTGCGCTGGAAGACGTCGTACGCAGCGGGCGTGCACGCTACGTGGGCTGCTCCAATTTCCTGGCTTACCAGCTCGCCCGTGCGCTCGGCCGCAGCGAAGCCTTGGGCGTCGTCCGCTTCGATTCTGTTCAGCCGCGCTACAACCTGTTGTTTCGGGAAATCGAACGAGAAATGCTCCCCCTCTGCGAGGAGGACGGTGTTGGCGTGATTCCCTACAACCCCATCGCGGGGGGATTGTTGAGCGGCAAGCACAGCTCAGACGGCGGCCCGGAAGAGGGGTCTCGCTTCACGCTTGGCTCGGCCGGCCCCCGCTACCAGGACCGCTATTGGCACGAGCGTGAGTTCGCGACGGTCGAGGAACTTCGGCCCGTCGCTTCCCAGGCTAGTATGCCGCTCGCACAGATGGCCGTCGCATGGGTGCTCGCGAACCCCGTCATCACGTCGCCGATCATCGGCGCCAGCCGCCCGGAACAACTGGACGATAGCCTCCGCGCGGTCGAGTATCCGCTGCCGGCAGAGCTCAAGGAAAAGCTGGATGACATGACCTCCGACTACCGGCGCGGCGACGCCGTTCGATGAGCGAGCCGACCGAGCAAGAGCTCCGCGGCTTCCTCGCCATTGCCCTGGAAGCGGCAAAGGTTGCTGAGCGCGTCATCATGCCCCTGTACCGTGATGGCACGTCGGTCGAGTTCAAGGCGGACAGCACGCCGGTGACCGCGGCCGACCGCGGCGCCGAAGAAGCCATCCGCGAGTTCTTGCTACGCGAGTGCCCGGGCCACGGCGTCCTGGGCGAAGAATTCGGTGAGAGCGCCGGCGCTGGTGAGTATCGCTGGATCCTGGATCCCATCGACGGCACCAAGTCGTTCATCCATCACGTGCCGCTCTTCGGATCGCTCATCTCCCTTGAACATCTCGGGACGCCCGTCGTGGGCGTGATAGCCTGCCACGCTGCTGGCGAAACGGCGGCGGGGGCGCGGGGGTTGGGCGCCACGCTCAACGGCAACGCAATCCGCACAACAGCGACCGAGACCCTCTCCGAAGCGACTGTGCTGGCAACGAGCCCACAGGGCATGCAACTCCACCACGCGTCCTCCTGGCAAGCCATTTGTGACGAAGCGAAGCTGGTTCGCAGCTGGGGAGATTGCTATGGCTACCTGATGGTGGCGTCGGGCCGGGCCGACGTGATGCTCGACCCCATCATGAATCTCTGGGACGTTTCAGCGCTGTACCCCGTCATCACCGAGGCAGGAGGCCGTATAACCACGTGGCAGGGCGGCGAGAAGCCGGGCGAATCGGCGATCGCGACGAACGGCCCGCTGCATGCGCGGATGCTTGAACTCGTGAATGCCTAGTTGGCTG
>CAZDZP010000441.1:0-1760 GCA_964509855.1 uncultured Anaerolineaceae bacterium
GAGGAAGTGGAATCGCCTGTCGGCGCCACATCCTCAGGAGAATGAAAAGTGCCCAAGCTTAAGACCCACAAAGGCGCCGCCAAGCGCTTTCGGATCACTGGCAGCGGCAAGGTGATGCGCATGGTTGCAGGCCGGAATCACTTCCGCCGCAACAAGCGCCGCCCGGTTACCGTCCTCTTCGGCCGTACCGTGGAAGTCGCACCTTCCGAAGCCAAGCGCATCAAGAACCTGCTCGAAGGAAAGTAAGCCTCCGGGCATCCCGGCAGAGACAAAAGGAAACATGTCATGAGTCGAGTTAAGCGGGGCGTTACCTCCCACCGCCGTCACAAGAAGGTGCTTGCCCGGACCAAGGGGCATCACGGCCAGCGCCACCGCGTGTTCCGCCGCGCCAACGAGAGCATGCTGCACGCGCTTCGCTACAGCTATGAGAACCGCCGCGACCGGAAGGGTGACTTCCGCGAACTGTGGATCATCCGCATTAACGCAGCCGCGCGCCTTCACGGGCTCAGCTACAGCCGCCTAATCCACGGCCTCAAGGTTGCGGGCATCGACCTGGATCGCAAGGTACTTGCCGATCTGGCCGTCACCCGGCCCGACGCCTTCGAAGAGCTTGCCGGGCAGGCTAAAGCAGCCCTGGCCTAGTTCCTCATTTCGAGTCTCAAAAAGGCGAGCCAGTCCGGCTCGCCTTTTTTGCGTGCCCGCGCCGATACCGCTACCTGCTGACTACTTGCCCGACCAGCTCAGCCGCGGTGTCCTCGCCAGCCCCGCTCCAAACACCAGGAGCGCGAGTCCCCCCAACACCGCCAGGTCAATTGCCAGACCGATAAACCCGGCTTCGTCCTGCGCGTACACCGCAAGCTGCAGTGCGTCGACGGCGTAGGTCAACGGATTCGCGTACGACAGCACCTTGAGCCACGTCGGCACATCGGCAAGCGGAAAGAACGCGCCTGAGAAGAACAGCAGCGGGAAAAGCGCAAGGTTCATCACCAGGTGAAAGCCCTGCATCGTCTGAATGCGTGAGGCGAGCACCTGGGCAATCCCAGCGAGCAGCAACGCCGTAAGCACCGCGATCAGGAGCGCCAGCGCCAGCCCGGGGACTATCCCGTACTGCCATTCAAGGTCCACGAACGGCGCGGCGATAGCCAGCACTACAAGCCCCTGGACCGTGCCGATTAGGACGCCGGCAAGCGACTTGCCGAAGAGAAGGTCACGCACGGAATGGGGAGTGGCAAGGAGCGCACGGAGCAGCCCGCTATCGCGGTCCCGGTAGAACGAAGCACTGGAGAAGGTTGACGAAAAGACCAGCGTCATCACAACCACTCCCGGCACGAGGAACGCGTTGAAGTTTCCAGCCGGGAGGTTCGAAGGCTGAAGCCCACGCGAAACGCCAGCGCCAAGGAACAGCAGAAAAATCAGCGGCGTGAACATCGACGAATAGAGTTGAGATCGCGCCCGCACAACGGTTCGCAGGTCCCGCTCCAACATGATCATTGCGGCGCTGCTCATGCCGGCACCTCTTCGTTCGCATCTGACGTGGCGGCAACAAGCTGGAAATATGCGTCCTGGAGCGTGGCCTGCCGAATTTGTAGGCTGCGGATTGCACCACCGAGGACACGGAACAGCTCGGGTACGAGAGCTGCCGCGTTGGAGGTGGTCACCTGCAACGTGTTCTGCCGTGCACTAACGTGGCTACTTCCGGGGCAGCCAGCCACGGCACGGGACGCAGATTCCGCATCTCCTTCGATTTCGAGCACCACCGA
>CAZDZP010000442.1:0-1759 GCA_964509855.1 uncultured Anaerolineaceae bacterium
GTGAGCGTTTCCGCCATGGCAGCTAGCACTTCGTCGCCCACCAGGTGGCCGTAGGAATCGTTGACGTCCTTGAAGTGGTCCATATCGAACACGACGACGCCGAAGGGCCGCCCCTTCAGTCCGGCCTCCACCAGGGCGGATTCCGCAGCTGCCACGGCGCTGCCACGGTGCAGCAGACCGGTAAGGTGGTCATGCCGGGCCACGTGGTCCAGCACTTCCACCATCTCGTTGAGCTTGTCGTTCTTGTGCTGCAGGTCGTGCTGGATCTCGCGCAGGTGCGTGTGGTCGCGGATGTAGAGCACCGTTCCCAGCGCGTCGCCGTAGCGGTCGCGCAGCAACGATGCGGAAAGCGCCGAAAGAAAGAAGGAGCCGTCGCGGCGGCGCCCGGTGAGTTCCATGTTCGTCACTCGCCCGTCCGCCCGCAGCTGCGCGCGAAACTGCTGGTAGAGCTCCGATTCCTCGAAGAGTATCGACGTTTGCTTGCCCAGCGCTTCCACCGGCGCCCAGCCAAAGAGCGACTCGCTTGCCCCGGTGTAGAGCAGGATGCGGTCCTCCGGGTCGGTGAGCATGACGCCGTCGGGGCAGGCCACCAGCATGAGTTGCTGGAGCTGCTCATCCCACAGCAGGCTCAGGAAGTCTGGTTCGGCCAAGATGGCGCCGCCCTCCGTCGTTGTCTGCGTGGGTATCGGCATGTTGGCCGCCCACCTGAACCACGGATGCGGGCGCCGGTCTATTCCGCCTTCGGCGCGACCATCCGGCGTGGCGGCAGGTCGGTCAGCATTTGCGCGATGGCCGATTCCACGTCGTCGACGGCCCGTTCGAAGACGTCGGTGTTCTGTTTCGAAGGCACGCGGTAGCCGCTGATCTTGCGCACGAACTGCAGCGCGGCCGCGCGTACTTCCTCCGGGGTGGCCGGCTCATCCGCCGTCCTGTGGAGCCGTTGGATACTCCTGCACATCGGCCTTTCCTCCGTTCGCAATTCTCTCCAGGGAATTCCGCTACGCTAGCACCATGACCGCATCCATCGAACAACTCAACGTTTCCGACGGCGGCGTTCCCAAGCTGCCCGTTGCAAAGGCCGATGTCACCGCCGAAGGGATGTTTGGCGACCGCCAGCGCAACCTCAAGCTCCACGGCGGCCCCACGCGCGCGCTCTGCCTCTACTCCGCCGAGCGCATTGAAGCACTGCAAGCCGAAGGGAACCCCGTGGTGCCGGGCGCACTGGGCGAAAACGTCACCATTCGCGGGCTCGAGTGGGGAACCATCGTCCCGGGCACCCGGCTACAGCTCGGCGATGCCACGGTCGAAATCACCGGCTACACCGCGCCGTGTTCGAACATTGAAGCCTGCTTCGCCACGAGCGACATCAACCGGGTGAACCAGAAGACGAACCCCGGCTGGAGCCGCGGGTACGCCAGCGTTACGCAGCCGGGCACGCTCCGCCCCGGCGATGCCGTCGAGGTTCTTGCTGCTGACGGCCCCGGCTAGGGCAGCTCCACGAAGTCCGATCGCGTGTCGCCGCACCAGCGGCAGCTGCCGTCCGCCTCTTTGTCCGGGTGGTCCACCTGCACCGTCACCGGGCCCTCAGGGGCCCGGCCAGATGCACGCTTCGCCATGAGCCAGTCGCCGAGGTCGAAGCGGCTATAGGGTTCCGTCGGGTTGCAGACGTAGCGGATGGTCGCTTCGGTCATGCGGCCGATGTTACCCCGAGTTCGACCAGCAACTGCTCCACGCGGCCGCGGATGTCTTCGCGAACGCG
>CAZDZP010000443.1:0-1723 GCA_964509855.1 uncultured Anaerolineaceae bacterium
CGAGTGTCACTTGCCCGGTCAAGGGCGCGGTGTCAGGGCGAGCCGGACCGCAGCCGGCGAGCAGCGTCAGAGGCTGTGAACTAATTTGCGAGGGGCACGCTTGGTTGCACTTCGTGTTGGGCGGGCTTCGGGGCGATTTTTTAGCGCGTTCGGCCGCCTGAGTGGGTCGCGAAATTGTGGACGGGGATTTGAGTCGAGTCAACTTCCCCTAACTTCGACAGATTGCCTCCATGAATGTCATTTTACCTCTCGGCCACTGCCTCGCGGCGCAGCGTCTCCGCTCGCATCAGGTTGTGCGCCAAGACGTACCACAATACGACCGCCCTCACCTTCGGGCTGCCGCGCACCTGAAACCGCTGCAGACCCCGATTGCGGGCAATGGCGTTGACGCACTCGGCCGTCGCCGCCCGATCCTTATAGATTTCCTTCGCTTCCGGAGTTGCCATACGTTGCCGCCAGGCGGCCACGGCCGGACTGTCGTCTTCCCGAGGCGTGTGCGGATCAACGTCGCTCTTCTTGGCCGCCATGACCGGGGCGTAAACCGTTGTGCTTCCTTCAGGGGAACTGACTTGATCGATGTCTTCCTTCTTGATGTAACCGCCGTCGACCAGCATTTCGTCCGGTGTTTCTCCGTAGCGATCCTCGTGCTGCTCGACCATGGGAGCCATCTTTCCCTGGTCGCCGCCCGAGTTGACGACTTCCACCCCGGTGATGATCTGCGACTGCGTGTCGGTGGCCAGTTGCACGTTGTAGGCGGGACGAAACCCTCCGTCGGCCATCTTCATCACCCGCGCCTCGGGATCGGTCGTGCTGGCCCGGGCCTTTTCCTTTTCGGCGGTCTTCTTCTTTGCTTCCACTTCCTCAAGTTGCCGCAGAGCCTCCTGCAAACGCTCGGCTCGCTCACGCGCCGCCCGCTCGCGGGCCGCTTGCTGTCGGCGGTTAGCGGCAGCCGGATCGGCGTCCAGTTCCTGCTTAAGCGCTTCGATCTGCTGCTGGGCCTGCTCCAAATGCTCTTCGAGCGTGGCGCGGCGACGGAACGAAGCGGCCCCCGCACTGGTCCGGACCTTCATGCCGTCCTGGGCCACGCGGTCCAGCGTGACCAGCCCTTCCTGCATCAACACGGCCACGCTGTGGGTCAGCGTGGCGTCGAGCAGTTCCACGTGTTCCGTGCGGAAGTCGGCCAGCGTGTGATAGTTGACCGACACGCCGCCGCAAATCCACTGAAAGGCGAGCTCCCCCGTTTTTGCATCGCAGCGACGAGCCAATTCCCTGGCGCTGCCGACGCCCCGCAGCGTCGCGTACAGCCACAGGGCGAACAGAATTCGCGGGTCGATGGCCGATCGTCCGGCGTTTCGCTCGACCGCCTTGATCCGCGCGTACAACGGCGAAAGATCGAGATTCTCCACAAACGACCAGACAATCCGGGCCTGGTGGTCTGGGGGCAACAGGTCGTTCCAGCAGCAGGCGCGGAATTCGACCTGCTCTCGCTGCGGCGTGCGGAGTCGCGGCGCGCCCACGCCGGCCCCCAGTTCCGTGTCGTCTGGCATGGCTTCCCTCGCCGGCAGCGAGAAAAACACTCCCTGCCGTCCTGAAGAACACGAGTTGAATAGATACAAATCCGACATGCCACTGTTGTACCGATCTACCTGATTGTTGTCGAACCAAAAAATTCACAGGCTCTCAGGTGCGAAAGCCTTAGGTGTTGAGTGAACTCCAAACCAAG
>CAZDZP010000444.1:0-1721 GCA_964509855.1 uncultured Anaerolineaceae bacterium
CTTCGTGGGCTTCTTCGGCCGACATGAAGCGGCCGGTCATCATCATCTCCATGGCCTTGCGGGGGCCGATCACGCGGGGAAGGCTGTAGAAGCCGCCGAGGTCGGCGAAGAGGCCGCGCTTCACGTAGGCCACCTGGAAGCGCGCCGCCTTCGAAACGACTGCCATGTCGCAGTGGGCGGCCATGTCGAAGCCGGCGCCAACGCAGACGCCGTTGATGGAGGCGATGACGGGCACCTGGAGCCGCTTGAGCGCGACGTAGGCTTCGGATTCCTGGCGGAAGAAGAGCCGCTCGCCTTCCGGGTCGGGCGCGGTGCTGGCAGGAGCGGAGCCGGAACCGTCACGCGGGCGGCTGCCGGAGAAGTCGGCGCCCGCGCAGAAGCCGCGGCCCGCGCCAGTAATGACGACGCAGCGGACGGTGCGGTCTTCGTGGGCGTTGGTGAATACGTCCTTGAGCTCGAGGAAGGTGGGGATGCTGAGGGCGTTGAGCTTTTCCGGCCGGTTGAGCGTGAGCCAGAGGATGCCGCCGTGTTCGCCACGGCGTTCGGTGAGCAGGTTTTCGTAGGCCATGGGGCGCCTCCCGGGGTGGTATGTGGCGCGACTATACCCCGTGGAGCGCGGGGGCATCGTGTACGCTTTTCGCCATGGATTCGTTGGCCGGCGCTGAGAACCCGAATGTGACTGATGAGCAACTCGCATCGGCTATAAGCCTGGTGGAAGCGTTCCTGGCCGAGCGTGGCTTCGAGGCCTACCTGACTATCGAAGTCGAGGACAACTCGTACGAGGAATCGAGCTCCTAGGACACGGTCATCCTGGCCACGATCGCAACATCAGTGCCGTTCCAACAGACAATAGAAACGATACTCGACGGCAACATCCTGTTGCGAAATGCAGGGTTTTGCGGCGAGCCGGTCCCCATCTTTTACATGTGCCGACAGGACTAGCCCGCATGCCTTAGTCCGCGTACTTGGCCTGGTAGTCCACCAGCGATTGCGCGATGACCTTCAGTGCGGTGGCGCGTCCTTCGAAGGGGTTCACGACCACTTCCTTCTCTTCGAGCACCTTGTAGTCGATGAAGAAGCGCTGAATCTCCATGATCCGGTGGTTGGTTACGTCTTCGAGCTGTTGCACGTGGTAGAACTCGGGATCGCTCACGTGAACGGCGAGGATCTTGTCGTCGGCCGCACCGCCATCTCGCATGTGCATCACGCCGATGGGACGCACAATCACCAGCGTCAGGGGGTCGATTGGCTCCTGCCCCAGCACGAGCACGTCCAGCGGGTCGCCGTCGTCGCAATAGGACTGCGGAATGAAGCCGTAGTTGGCGGGGTAGATAACCGAACTGTGGAGCACGCGGTCCAGCCGCAAGATGCCATATTGTTTGTCGAGTTCGTACTTGTTCTTGGTCCCGGCCGGGATCTCGATTATGACCGGGAGGGCCTCGCCGATGCTTGCGGGGTCGACGTAAATGTCGTGCCAGGGATGGACGCCGGAAAACTGCGGAATAGCCATACGCAAAGCGTCGCATAGTGACGGGCACGCGCAATCGTGACAGGGCACCGTTGGCGTTGGACGTGGTGGGCGACACGCTCAGCGGCATGACTACGCTCACAACCTTCCGCGACCGGCTCCGTATCGACCTCCGCGATCCAGGAGCGCTGCTCTGGGACGACGATACCCTCGACCGCCATATCGACCGCGCCCTGCGGGACCTTTCGAACGC
>CAZDZP010000445.1:0-1712 GCA_964509855.1 uncultured Anaerolineaceae bacterium
CCCGCAACCCGACCCACCCCCCGGCACCCGCAACCCCATCAGCCGGTGGGCGTGAGCCCAATGCCACTCAGTTTGGCTGGTTGTTTGGTGGATGACGTGATCGGTTGGTGGCCTGGCTCATGAACTTTGTGGATTTTGGGCGGCGAGGATGCGCCCGGCGTGGGTAGTTTCGCGGGCGGGGTCGGTTGGGGAGCTTGCAGTACTTGGCCGCCAAGCGGAGCGCCTCATCATAGCGCGCTTCCCAAGTCGCCGCGTCGCAGGGCTCTTTCTCGATCACGAACTTATGGAACGTGTCCCAGACTTCGGTAAAGCTCAGCCGGCGGGGAGGCACGCACGCCAACGCCGCCGCCTGGCGACGGAACTGCACCACCAGGTTGTAAGCGACGATGGAAGTCAGCAACTCTTTCTGGACCATCTCCACGCTCCTGGCGCGGATGCGTTCGGTATTCAGCGTGACCTTCACGTCGCGGATGTCGTGCTCCACGTCGTACCGGCGGGAATAGTACTGGGCCGCGGCTTCACTCGCCACGGGCAGGGTTGTCACCAGGCAGAGCGTCTCGCCGTTCTCCAGCGGAGCCTCGTGCAGCAGCACCTCCAGCGACGCGTCCGCGGGCAACTCGGGGTGCGACTTGCCGTCCTTCGCGCTGGGCGTCCACACCGCCCGGTAAGTCCGCCGGCCTTCCCGCTCCTCGATCAGGGTCGCCTTGCGGCGGACGCTCTTGAAACGCGTCTTGGTCATCCGCAGCAGGATCGGGTGGCCGCTGTGAACCAGGTGGAAGGCGACGCCGAAGATGCCGAACCCCGCATCGGCCATCACGATATCGCCCCGAGGAATCCGCCGAGCGATCGCTTTGGCCAACTCCGCTTCGGAGGTGCGGTTCTTGCCATACATCGGCCCGATTTCCGGCGGTAGCGCGCAGCCACTCTGCAACTCGTGCGCGACCATCAGCATGGCCACGGGCCAGACCGTTTCTCCCAGTTGGTTGGTCGCGGGCGGGAAGGCCTCTTGCAGTTCGGGGGTCGGGGCCAGCGTGATGGTGGTTCCATCGAGGAGAAACACACGGCGCCCTTCGAAAGCAGCCGGCGACCGATCGATCAGCGAATAGCAGACGCGATTGGCGAAGTGCTCAGCCGTCCTCAACGCCAGCCGCTGCCGCGCGCCGGAGTACGCGGCCGAGGAGAACGACAGGGTCCCTTCGTCGACCCGCTTGTTCCGCGGAAGTGCCTCCCGGTTTCGTGACAGCACGTCTTTGACGACGTCCGTGAGCGACTTCCCGCCGTCCAGACGCTGCAGCGTCAGCATCCAGAGCGTCACCAGCGTGGTGTAAACCGCGTGCGGCGAAGACGGCTGGAGCGACTCCAGCTCTTCCACGGGCATGAGTTCTTGCAGCAGATCCATTGCCGAGCGCAGCTCCCCCACTCCGAGCGATCCTTCTTCGCCCATCACGCATCTCCATGACAATTTGGCAGGCTGACCCAAATTGCAACAGAGTGCGCAAATCGCGTGCCAACACTCGCCCCGACGCCCGCAAGTACCCAAACTGAGTGGCATTGAGCGTGAGCCCCCCGGCGAAGGTAAGCACCGCCCCGCTGTCGACCGACACGTCGCCCCCGGTGTAGCTCACCCCCGTGGAGAACACGAGTTCGCCCACCTCCACGTCGATCGCGCCGGAGTTGTCGACATCGGCGGGGCAGGTCTCCGGCTCGAGCAG
>CAZDZP010000446.1:0-1699 GCA_964509855.1 uncultured Anaerolineaceae bacterium
GCCGCGGCGACCGGAGCGCCCGCCACAAGGTTCGCTCCTTCCCTGGCAGGAGGTTTGCTTCGCAGGGGCGCACGGTGACCGCATAGTTGGGTTCGCGGCGCTGCAGTCCTCGCCGCAAGCGCCATCACTCCTGTTCGTCCACGGCTACAAGTCGTCGCTCGCAGCTTACTGGGGGCTCGCCGAAGGGCTCTGGCACGCCGGGTTCAACGTCTTCCTTTACCAGTCCCGGGCCACCGGCCAGAGCGGCGGTCGCTTCGGCACCATGGGCTGGTGGGAGACGCTCGACTTCGAAGCCGCCCACTCCGAGTTCCGCAAAGCCATGAGCGCGGACACCCCCATCCGGGTGCACGCATCCAGCCTCGGTGCTGCGCCTGTCATGTTCGCTGTCGTGCGAGGCATGGCTGTCCACTCGCTCAGCCTCGATTCGCCGATGGCCGACCTCTACGACGCCGTGAACCGTTTCGTGGACCGCATGCCGCTCCCTGCCCGTCCCGCCGCGAGGGCCAGCGTACGCTCCGCCGAAACTCTGCTTGGCCTGTCCCGACGGGCAGTCCGCCCGATCGAGCTCGCCGGGGCGATGGACGTGCCCGCGTTCTTCGTCGTTGGCGAAAGGGATCGCCTGGTGCCGCCGGACCAGGGGCTTGCCTTCTTCGAACGCTGGGCCGGGCCCAAGGATGTCTGGCGAGTCCCCAACGCCGGCCATTGCCGGGCCCACCTCGTCGCCCTGGACGAATACATTGAACGCCTCACGCGCTGGCATTCGCAGCCGCTCTAGCCGCCGGGGCCTTCGCAACAGGCAGCCCGGCTGCGGAGTAGAATTCGTTTCGTAGCGAGGTGCCGTCATGACAAACGAAGCCTGGTTCACCGTCACGCTGCGCGAATGGTTCGTAAGCCAGCGGATGGAGCACACCCCGCACCGTGCCGCGCTCATCGCGGCTATGGAAGCCGGCGACACCGACGCCATTCGCGAATTGCTCAAGGATGCCCCCTTCGGCAACGACCAGAAGAAGTACCTGCTCGACCTCCTCTCCCGCTGGGACCACTCCCGCACCGGTGGCGCCCGGCCGCACGACACCGGTGACGACAACGCTGACACCGAGGGCGACGGCGCTTCCTGAAGCCCAATCCCCCGGTGACCGCGCGCTTCGCCATGGAAGCTCGCCGCGTGTCCCGGCTGCGCCCGCGGCGTATGGTTAGCGCATTGCACCCGACCCCGGCGAACCCAACCCGGCCGCTCAACCCGAACGGTTCGCCTCCATCTGAGAGGAACCCACAAATGCCCAACGAACTCCCCGGCGAGGCGCTGCAGCTTCGCTCGCTCATCAAGGAAGACGGCACGCTTGAAGTGTCGCTCGCGACCATCCCCGTGCCCACGCCCGGCGACGACGAAGTCCTCATCCGCGTCGAGGCCACGCCTATCAACCCGTCCGACCTCGGCCTGCTCTTCGGTGGCGCCGACATCACCACCGTCACTTCGGACGGCAGCATGGCGACCGCGAAGCTGCCGCCGCAGGTGCTGACCGCGATGGCGGGCCGCGTCGGCGAATCGATGCCCGTCGGCAACGAAGGCGCGGGGCCTGTGGTCGCCGCCGGTTCGTCGCCCGAAGCGCAGGCGTTGCTGGGCAAAACGGTCGCCATCATCGGCGGCTCGATGTACGCCCAGTACCGGCTCATCAAGGCGGCGCAGTGCCTCGTGCTC
>CAZDZP010000447.1:0-1684 GCA_964509855.1 uncultured Anaerolineaceae bacterium
CCCCGAGTTCGACCAGCAACTGCTCCACGCGGCCGCGGATGTCTTCGCGAACGCGTCGCACGCCTTCAATGTCCAGTTCCGCCGGGTCGTCCAGTTCCCAGTCGAGATAACGCTTGCCGGGGTAGATGGGGCAGGCATCGCCGCAGCCCATGGTGATCACCACGTCGGCGGCGCGCACCACTTCGTCGGTGAGCGGCTTGGGGAACTCCTGCGAGATGTCGAGTCCGACTTCCGCCATGGCTTCCACCACGCGCTGGTTCAGCGAACTGGCTGGTTCCGAACCGGCCGAGCGCACATTCACGCGCTCGCCGCCAAGGCTCTGCGTGAGCATCGCCGCCATTTGCGAACGGCCCGCGTTGTGCACGCAAACGTACAGGACTTCGGGGATGTCTTTCGTTACCAGTCCCTCCGCCTGGGCTGTTGCGCGAAGCCGTTCGCGCGCGAATCGCCGCACAAATGTTGGCACAAAATCGATGAGGTTGGCGTTCTGCAGCGACGCGAACGACTCGTTCACGAACCGTTCGATGGTCTCCTTGCCGAAAATGCCAGTGAACTCTTCCGCCAGGTATTCCGATTCACGCTGTACACGCATGAACAGCTGACCCCGCTCGGCGGGCGTCAAATCTTCGTAGGCCATGTTCTCCTCCGCGGGCGCCCCAGTTGCGAAGGGTTTCCCTCCACGCGCCCTTGGTCATCCGTAAAAATACGAATAGACTTGTGCGACGTCAATCAGGCCGCAGAATCACACCCATGAAGACCATCCCCGACCCGACCATCGCCGAGGCGCGCGCCGCCGAAATCTGTCGCGCCCTCGGCAACCCCGTGCGTATGCGCATCGTGCTCGAACTGGCGCGGCGCTCTTCGTGCGTCACCGGGCACCTGAAGCACACCCTGCCTGTCGCGCCGACCACGCTCTGGCAGCACCTCCAGGTGCTCAAGGAAGCCGGGATCGTCCGTGGCGCCGTCGATGGCGAACCCAACTACTGCCTCGAACCCGAAGCCCTGCGCTGGCTCGCCGGCTTCTGCACCGAAACCGCCGAAGCCAGCGAGAACGCCCTCCCGATGGTGGACCGCTGCTGCTGAGGCACCCATTCCGGTTCCTGTACCGCGCCGTCAGCACGCGGGCGGCGGCACCTTGCTCATTGACGTATACTTCCGGCCATTCCATTCCATAGGGGGAGTCGATGGCACTCGGAGGTTACGCAGGGCGTGTTGGTCACGTCGATCTCAGCGCCGGCTCGGTCAACTACGAGCCCATTCCGGAAGACTGGGCGCGCAAGTACATCGGGGCGCGCGGCCTCGGTGTTCGCTACGTCTACGAAGCCGGCCCAACCGTCGACGCGCTGGGGCCGGACAACGTCCTCTGCTTCATGAACGGCCCGCTCACCGGCACCGACGCCAGTATGAGCGGCCGCCTCGCAGTCGTGACCAAGAGCCCGCTCACGGGCACCGTCACCGATAGCCACATAGGCGGCTGGAGCGCGGCCCGGCTGCGCTGGGCAGGCTTCGATGGCCTCGTCTTCAAGGGCGCCTCGCCGAAGCCCGTCTACGCCTACGTGTCCGGGGAGAACGTCGAACTCCGTGACGCCTCCGACCTCTGGGGCAAGGGCATCCACGAGACCATCGCCACCCTCAAGGAGCGCTACGGCGAAAAGGACCTGAGCGTCATGGCCATCGGCCAGGC
>CAZDZP010000448.1:0-1677 GCA_964509855.1 uncultured Anaerolineaceae bacterium
TGTACGTCACGTTGCGGCCGAGGTCGGGGGTGGAGAGGTCGATCATGGCGGTTACACCGCCGGCCTTCGCTTCGCTGAGTTCGCGAATGGCGTTGGCGCGGGTGCGGGCCATGTCGAAGCGCCAGGGGTAGTGGCGCACGTCATTCCCGGCTGAGACGAGCACGTGTTCGTGGCTAAGGGTGAAGCCAAGGTCCTTCGCTTCGACGGGACCCAGGACGGTTTCAACTTTCGGCATGGCGGTTTCTCCTTCGGCGTGGGCGATTCTACATGGGAGGAGGCGGCGGTGTGGCAGGATGCGGGGATGAGCGGCGCGCAAGCGACTTCGGAGCTGCCAAAGGGGCTGTTGGACTTCCTGTCGGTCGAGCGCGGCGGGGTGGTTGCGCTGGAAGACCTCGGCGGGATGAGCGGAGCGCGGGTGTGGCGCGTGGAATGCGGAAGCGGCCCGCTGGTGGCGAAGGTGAGCCGTCGCGAGGCGGAGTCGCGGTTCTACGAAGGGGTGGCGCCGGCGCTTGGAGCGGCGGGCGTGCCCATCCCGGAGGTGTACGCGTCGGGACACGATGGCGGCGAGCACTGGCTGGCGCTGGAGTGGCTGCCGGGGAGATTCGTCGCGCCGGAGCGGGACGTTTGGGAACCGGACCCGGGTGTGGTGGCGGTGCTGGCGCGACTGCACCGATTCACGCGGGAGACGGCGATCGCGTTCGAGTTCGCGAGCGAGGGTGAGTGGCGGTACGAGGACAACACGCGAGTGGTGATGTTGTTGGCGAAGGAGGAGAGAGCCGCGGCCGGGAGAGTGCTAGAAGCGATGCTCGGCGAGGGCGCAAGCCTGCGTGAATCGGCATGGTGCTGGATTTCCGGGGACGCGAGCCCGCCGAACTGGGGGAGGCGCGCCAGCGGCGAACTGGTGCTGTTCGACTGGGAACTGTTCCGGCCGGGGACGCCCGCGGAAGACCTCGCGCCGGCGGTGCCGGGATTGGCGAAGGCGGAGAGTTTCCGGGCGATGGCGCGGGCGTACCTGGCGGAGAGCGGGGCGATGGGTTCGGAACTGCCGTGGGATGCGAAGGCGTTGGCGCGGGACATTGTCGTGGCGAAGGCGGCCACGGTGGTGGCGTTGCTCGCCGCGACGATCGATGGGAAGGCGCGCGTGCCGCGGGAGTACCGCGACGGCGTGGTGGCGGCGTTCCCCGGGTGGCTGGCGGAGATGGGGCGGGAGTTTGCGTTTCGTGCGTGAACCCGGCGCCGCGGATGTGGCAAACTTCGCCCACTAACAGGTAGCAGGAGTTGGCATGCTAGAGCACACGATGACGCGGATCGACGGGACGCCGGAGCCGCTGGAGAACTACCGGGGCAAGGTTTTGATGGTGGTGAACGTCGCGAGCAAGTGCGGGTTGACGCCGCAGTACGAGGCGCTGCAGCAGCTGTACACGAAGTACCAGGGGCAGGGTTTCGAGATTCTCGGGTTCCCGGCGAACAACTTCATGGGTCAGGAACCGGGGACGGACGAGGAGATCGCGGAGTTCTGTTCGCTGACCTACGACGTGAACTTTCCGATGTTCAGCAAGATCTGCGTGGCGGGCGACGATATGCACCCTATCTATAAAGAACTTACGTCGATGCCGGAGCCGATTGGCGGTGACGTGAAGTGGAACTTCCAGAAGTACCTGGTGGACCGCGAAGGAA
>CAZDZP010000449.1:0-1670 GCA_964509855.1 uncultured Anaerolineaceae bacterium
ACCGTGGCCACGCACGTGTACGAGGTGAACGACGGCGAAGTGAAGGAACTGCTGCACCTGCGCAAGGAGTAGGGCGGCTACCTAGCTTCGGAGCGCAGGCGCTCGACGACGGTCTCGGCATCGACATCACTGGTACCGAAGCGTTGCATCGAGTGACGGCTCATCTCCAGCGCCAGCTCCATTTCGCCAACGACGGCTTCGCTCGCGCCACGCCGTTCGAGCTCGTCGCGCTCCGTTTTGCTGTGGGTGCGCACCACGATATCCAGCGCAGCATTCCGTTCGTGGGCGAAGTCGATGATGCGGCGCGCGGAAACAGGGTCGGGGATGGCGACGATAAGCAGCCGGGCCGTATCGATGCCAGCCTGTTCGAGCAGGGCGGGGCTGGAGGCGCTGCCGTAAAGTGCGACGATGCCTTCCGATCGGAGTGTGCCGATCGTGTGGATGTCCTGCTCCAGCACCACCATGGGAATCTCGCGCTCCTTCAGTGCCTCCACGATGACTCTTCCCACGCGACCGTAACCGCACAGGATTGCGTGCCCGGCGGTAGCGGGCGGCACAACATCGTCGTTCACGGGAGCGACCTCGTCGCCGGGAAGCCGGCTTTGGAGGAAGCGCGCCAGTGGGTGCCCGAAGCGGTAGAGGGTTGGAAGCAGCAAGATGCTGATCACGGAACCGGCGATGATGCTGCCAAAGATCTCTTCTCGCAGCTCGCCAAGGTCGGAGCCAAGACGCGCAAGGAGGAAGGAGAATTCCGCGGACTGCGCCAGGACCACACCAGTGAGCACCGCTGTGGTGGTCCTGTAGCCGGAAGCACCGGTGATGACGGCAACGACGAGGGCCTTCACCCCCACGATGAGAAAAACGGTGATGAGCACGAGGTCCCAGTTTTCGAGCGCGAGTCTTGGATCGAACAGCATTCCCACGGAAACGAAGAAGATGCCGGCGAACATGTCGCGCAGAGGGGCGATTTCGCTGAGTACTTCGTGGGAGATATCGCTGCGGGCGACGACGATTCCGGCGACGAAGGCTCCAAGAGCGTAGGAAATCCCAAACAGAGAGGCGGCGTAAGCGGTGCCGAGAGCGAGCGCCATGGTCGCGAGGACAAGGACTTCGCGGTTTCCGATGCGCGTTAGTCGCTCCACCAGGCGCGGAATCATGACTACCCCGAGTGGCACGGCGATGGCGAAGTAGGCCGCGGCCAGCAGGAGAGCCCGCGCCATCTCTTCAAACATTGGCCTGTCGGAATCGGTGCTCGCGGCGGTAAAGACAACGACCAACACGATTGTCGAAAGGTCCTGCACCGTAGACCAACCGAGGCCAATGCGCCCATGGAGCGAGGCCGCTTCGCCACGTTCCGAAAGCAGCTTGCCCATCACCGTGCTGGACGAGTTGGAAATGACGGCGCCAAAGAGCAGGGATTCCATGGTGCCCCAACCGAGCACCACTCCTACGCCATAACCGGCAGCCATGAGTACAAGCACCTGCGTGAGCCCGCCAACAACCGCTATGCCGCCAACACGCCGGAGTTCGCTGAAAGAAAGCTCCACGCCGATGGCGAACATCACCATGACGATGCCGATGTCGGCGAGCTGCTCGACCGCAAGTCCATCGGCGACGAGGCCGGGAGTGTTTGGCCCGACGAGGGCCCCCGCAACGACAAACCCAAGCAC
>CAZDZP010000450.1:0-1667 GCA_964509855.1 uncultured Anaerolineaceae bacterium
CAGTGGTTGTCTCCACCGGCATCCCATCCTGGTCGAAGGTGAGGTACTGCATGCCTGTGTTGCCGGGCTGATCAACTGCGGAGACCGTACGCGCGGTGTTCGAAAAAACGAGCTCGTGACTGCCCATGTAGACCGTCACCGTGCGGTCTTCCATTTCGTTGTACGAAATGTTGGCGATGCCCGAGAGCTTGTCGAGCATCAGGTCGCGCCGGTCGCGCAGGTCGTTGGCCATGTCGCCATTGAGTTCGACCTGCTTGATCTGGAAGTTGAGCTGGGCGATCTCGCCTGCGTAGGCGTTGATCTCGTCCGCGGCCTGGCGCACCTGGAAGTTCAGGTCCGTGCGCTGCCGATCGAGATCCGTGTATGAGCGTTGGATACGCGAGGTGAGCGTGGTGGTTGCGTGCACAAGCTGGGTGCGCCCCGGGCTGCCTTCCGGATCGTTGACCACGTCGTGCCACGAGTTCCAGAACTTGGCCATCAGGCCGCTCATACCCCCATCGGAAGGGTCGTTGAAAACGAACTCGGCCCGGCCAAGCGCCGAGGATTGCGCCGAATACTGTCCCTGGGACCCGAGCGTCTGGCGAACCTGGTAGTCCATGAAGACGTCGCGCACGCGATGCACGTCGCTTGCGTTGACACCGAAACCCGCTCGACCCAGGAGGGCGTCGCGGGTGAAGTGATCGCTGCCGTCAAGGCCCATTGGGCGCAGCAAAACTCGCTGGCGCGAAAAGCCTGGCGAGTGAGCGTTGGCAATGTTGTGCGCGGCAACATCCACCGCGAGCTGGTGTGCCCGGAGTGCTTTTACCGCGGTATCGAGGCCGACTGAGAGGGCCATGGACGCCTCCTAGGCGCTCTTCGAAACGAAGCGATAACCCTGGTCGCCGCTGGCGCCCTCGGGTGTGTAGGTGGGGTTGGCCATGCGTGTCAGCATGGCGAGCCAGCGTTCGCGCATGCGCGCCGCCGAAAGGATGAGCCGTGCGTTCTGTTCCTGCGCGTCCTGCAGCTGCGCCGTGATATCCACGAGCCGCTGACTGGCGCCGGCGAAACCATTCATTCCGTGATGTTCGGCAAGAGTCGCCACTTCGCGTAGCCCTGCTCCGGGAGTGCCCAACTCGTGGAGCAATTCCGAGCGGCGGGTTTCCGTGTGTTCGAGGTGGTCCGCGATTCGTAGCATCCTGGCGGTTATGTCGTCGAGTCGTTCAAAGTCCGACGAAATGAGTGCCGAGTGCTCGGCGGCCGCCAGTTCCAGCAGGGCCACGATCTCGGCCTCTTCCTCTTCCAACGTTGCGAGAAGCGCGCTGAGTGCGTCGCGTGGCTCCATTGTTACTACTCCTGCCCGAGGGTTCCGCCGGACATCAGCCGAAATGCTATGTCACGGGCGTTGGAGTGGTAGTTGCCATTGGCAATCGAGGCCTTGAGCGCGGCGACTTTGTCGGCGCGCACGTCGGGCGAATCCTGGGCGGCCCGCACGGTGTCCGCAACGAAGCGCCCTCGGCTGGAGATGTTCGCAAGGTCGCGGCCGGATGCGACTCCAGACGCTTCGGCTTCGGCCGAGCGCTCGCTGTTCACCTGCTGGGGCGCGAGACCCTGGCCGAGGCGGCTTGTCGCTAGAGGGTTGCTTCCATCAATCCGATTCATGATGTGTTCTCCTACCGCGTGAGGTTCGT
>CAZDZP010000451.1:0-1647 GCA_964509855.1 uncultured Anaerolineaceae bacterium
GGCCAACGATGGACACCATCTCCCCAGCGGCAATGTCGAGGTCCACGCCCCGGAGTGCCGGGTGCGAAAGGCGCCCGGTGCGGTACACCTTTTCGACGCCACGCAGCTGGATGAGTGGGCCGGCGCCTTCGGTGATGCTGTTGGTGTTGACTGTCATGGGGCCACCCTAACGACCAGGTGTCACACGACCGCCGCGAAAGTGTGGAATCTCCAACCGCCACAGGGCTGCGACATATGGCCGCGTTGTTTCGTGACTCCAGTGTCCCGATCAGCACGCACGCGGACAGCGGCAGAGTGTCCCAAACCCCGGTACCGCAATGCCCGGGATTTGAGACGAGGGTGGGTTCCGGGCCTACCGCTTCAGCGGCTTCGCGAAGCTGAGTTCGTGACCGTCGGGGTCGGTGATGTGGAAGTAGCGCTCGCCCCAGGTGGCGTCGGCGGGTTCGGCGTCGGGGTGGAGGCCGGCGGCGATGGCGCGTGCGTGCAGGGCGTCGACGTCATCGACGTGGAAGATGGTGCGCCCCCACCAGGCCCACTCGGTTCCGGGGGCGGCGAGCACGATGTTGAGGAAGCTGGTGGGGCCAGCCGCGAAACTGGTGAAGGACTTCTCTTCGCCGCCGTATCGCATTTCGAATCCGATCCCGCGGTAGAAGCGCACCGAGCGGGCCATGTCGTGCGTGGCCAGCGTGATGGCGCTGAGGGATTGGATGGGGGAACCCGAGGCAGGGTCATCGTTTGTTGCCATAGAACCCAGTGTAGCCGTGGTAGCAAACGTCCAATTGGCCGCGGCTGGTGGCGATCCCTATAGTGGAGGGACCACCAAACTTCACTGGCCTCGTCCTGGGACGATCGGGACTTGCGCGGCAGGCCGGGGACTCCATGACCATGATTCGGCGACATCTGCACCGTCCACGACTGCTCGCGGCGGCATTGCTGGCATCCCTGGCTGCCTTCGGCGTGGCATGCGGTTCGGACGTGCCGGAGGAAGGTCTCCCGACGTTGGTGCCTGTCGCGACCCATACCCCAACC
This sequence comes from uncultured Anaerolineaceae bacterium, assembly GCA_964509855.1. Taxonomy (GTDB): domain Bacteria; phylum Chloroflexota; class Dehalococcoidia; order Tepidiformales; family Tepidiformaceae; genus CAZDZP01. The sequence goes on from CAZDZP010000451.1 coordinate 1,030, forward strand.
AACGAAGGAGACGCCAGCGATACGGCGTCCGGGGGCGATGTCCGCGTCCCACTGCAGGAGGGTTCCTCCGGGGAGATTGCCCCGGCTGGCGCCGCCGGCCGCCTTGCCAGGGTGACCATCCTGGAGATTGACGAACTCGTCGAATCCGCGAACCCGGTGATGTCACCTCCGCCGGGATTGCGTTGGTGGGGTGTCGAGGTCGAAGTGGAAAACGTGGGCAGCGCGCCGGTCGTAACGCTTGAGTGGACCTTGATGGATTCCGAGGGCAACGAAGTAAGGCCCGCATTCGTGCTGGACGCGGGGGAGACGCTGAGCGACGGGTACAGCCTGGTAACGGGCGAAACAACGCGGGGCTGGTTGTACTTCGAAGTCGCCGAGGATGCGACTGTGGATTGGCTGCGGGCCGACCCCAACGAATTCCTGGACAACGACCTCTACTTCGAAGCCGACTAGCCAGGCGCGACAGCATGTGACGCGCTGCACGCAGCCGCCCTTTGCGTAACACAAATGTTCGTTGACACCCAACAATGCCCGGCCTAGTGTTCAAAGAGCACAGCGAACGTGGGGGGCTATGCCGAGGTTCATCTTTGTAACTGGCGGCGTTGTCTCCTCGGTGGG
>CAZDZP010000452.1:0-1646 GCA_964509855.1 uncultured Anaerolineaceae bacterium
GGCGTACAAGACGCCTTGCGTCAGGTCATCGCCTCCTGCGGGATAAAAAATGGGGTCTTCTCGGAATCGAGTGGGTAAATTGATGGGGTAAACATGGCTGGAAGGCGCATGGATATTGGCTTTCAGGCATTTCGTTAGGGGCTCGGAAACGGCATCATGTTTGGATGGCCAATTCAGCGAAGCGACAGCGGCGACTACGGGGCGAATACGCGTTCCCTGGATTTCGTCCGCTCCCCACGGTACGCGGCGTGTTCGGTGATCCGAAAGCGCGTGTCATTACCTTCAAGCGGCGCTCAAAAAAACGATCTGCGGATGCTGTGGTCGTGCACACATGGGTTGGTACGACCGACGCACGCGGATCGTTCGCGATCTGCCGTGTGGAGACGCCCGCGTCTTTCTGGCGATCGAGGTGCGCCGAGTGCAGTGCAAGGCGTGCGGGCAGGTGAAGAGCGAACAACTCGACTTCCTGGCGGACAACCCCTTCTATACCAAGCGCTTTGCCTATTACGTGGGACGACGCTGTCGTCAGGCCACCATCAAGGACGTTGCCGAGGAGTTCAGGCTTCACTGGGAGACGATCAAGACCCTGGAGATGCAGTACATGCGGGCGCAGTTGGCCAAAGTCGGCACGCCCGCGCCGAAGGCGGCATCGACGAGATCTCGATCCGCAAGGGACATACGTATCGCATCGTGGTGAGCGACCTGATCCGAAGGCGTCCCATCTGGTTCGGTGGCGAGGACCGCTCCGAGAAGAGCATGGCGATGTTCTACGACTGGCTGGGTGAGAAGAAGACCGGCGGCGTTCGCCTGGCGGTGATGGACATGTGGAAGCCGTTCCGCAACGTGACGAACGAACGCGCCCCGCAAGCGGCAATTCTCTTCGACAAGTTCCACATCATGCGTCATCTGGGCAAGGCACTCGACGAGGTGCGCAAGTCCGAGTACCGGCGTCTGAGCGGTCGAGACCGCAGCTACATCAAGGGCCAGAAGTACACGCTGCTCTTGCGCCGGGAGAATCTGACGCTGGACGCCAGGAGGGCGCTCAAGAAGCTGCTTGCGGCGAACAACCGACTCAATCGGGCCTACTTGCTGAAAGAGTCCTTCGGTCAGCTCTGGGACTACGAGAGCGAAGGCTGGGCACGGCGATTCTTCGAGAACTGGCGGGCGAGCCTGAAGTGGCAGCGCTTGAAACCCTACGAGAAATTCGCCGAGATGATCGATCGACATTGGGAAGGAATCGCCGCCTACTGCAAGCCGCAGAACAAGGTCTCGCTCGGCTTCGTCGAAGGCCTCAACAACAAGATCCGCGTCATCCAGCGTCGAGCCTACGGACTGCGCGACGAAGAATATCTGCGCCTGAAGGTCCTGACCTGCATGCTGCCGAAGCTCTGAACGATGCGCGCCCCAACTCGGGTTACCCACCGCCGAGTGCCTGCCTGCGATACAGGCGCGCAGGCACTCAACCGTGGATAACCCTGCGCCGCAGCCATCATTCAGCGCCCGAATCTGTACAAACAAACAGTGGAAATCTCAAGAAATTACCCACTCGATTCCGAGAAGACCCAAAAAATTTTACCGTCAGCCTGGCTGAACAACTGAACGGTCCCTCTCGGCTGAGCGCTGGAATGCTGAGCCGAAGGCCTCGA
>CAZDZP010000453.1:0-1638 GCA_964509855.1 uncultured Anaerolineaceae bacterium
GGTGGTCGCCGCCACCGTGTCGGACACGTTGTCTTCGACCTTCAGGAGCAGCGGTGCGGAAAGCACAACGTACTCGCCGTAGGCGCCTGGCTTCTCCGGGCTGTAGCCAATGCTGTAAAAACCGTTCATGGCCGCCGGGTCGGGCAGCACGGGGACGCAGGTCACGCGCGTGCCCGGCTGCCAGTCATCCACGCCCTCGCCAGCCTCGACGATTTCGGCGACGAACTCGTGGCCCATGACCATCCCCTTGGCCGGGTCGATGGTGTCCCACGCCGTGCGACCGCTCGCCTTGGAAGCCGCGATCATGTCGTCCATGAAGCGGGCGGCGTGCAGGTCGCTGCCGCAGATGCCGCAGGCGCGCACTTTGGCCAGCACCTGCCCCGGTCCGGGAGACGGCTTCTCGACCTCCTCCACAATCAATTCCTTCCCCCGCAGTACCATCGCCTTCATCGCTGCCTCCTTCGCACGCGTTGCCGCGAAACCGTTCGTTTTGCGGGCGCACTCTAGCATTTCGCGCGCCGCGAAACATCGGCCGTGCACTGGAACGGCGTCAGGCCGTAGGATCGGGCCCGTGCGACGGCTCCTCCTGGCGACCAACAACCCCGGTAAGGTGCGCGAGTTCAAGCGGCTGCTGGTCGGTATCCCCTTCGAGGTCGTGACGCCGCGTGACATCGGCATCGAACTGGACGTGGTCGAAGACGGAGACGGCTACGCTGCCAACGCCATCAAGAAGGCCGAAGCCTTCGCCGCCGCCGGCGATTGTGCGGCCCTCGCCGACGATTCCGGCATCGAAGTCGACGCGCTGGACGGCGGCCCCGGCTATCTCTCCGCTCGCTACGGTGGTCCCGGACTCGACGACGAAGGCCGGGTGCAACTGCTCCTCCACGAACTCCTGGATGTCCCCGACGACGCCCGCGGCGGCCGCTTCCGCGCCATCGTCGCCGTTGCCATCCCCGGCGAGGCAACGCGCACCTTCGAAGGCGTGGTGGAAGGCACAATCGCACGCGAAGTGCGCGGCGAAGGCGGATTCGGGTACGACCCCGTCTTCCTCCGCCCAGACGGGCGCACCACCGCTGAGTACTCCGACGACGAGAAGGACGCCGTGAGCCATCGTGGCCAGGCCGTTCGCGCCGCCGCTGCCTACCTGCGGGAGCGTGGGGCGTGAGGGCTGGACTCCTGTTGAGTGGTGCGCTCCTGGCAATATCGCTGCTGCTGGCCGCATGCGGCGGCGTGGCCAGCCTGCCCGACCAGGGGGATTGCCCCACCCCCGCCGAAAGCGACCGCGACGACAGCTCGCCAGCGGCGTACCAGACAGCCGTCTTCCAGGGGCTGGGAGTCGTCGGCTCGCTCGACGATTCCTTCACGGCCGCCTGGCCCGAACGCCGCATCCGCGAAGTAGCTGGCTTCCGCGAAGACTGGGCCGAGTTTTCCCACCTGACCATTTGCGCCCTGGAAGTCGTCCGCGACCTCGAAGGCCCCGGCGCATTTGGCGAGTTCGACGGGCGCCTGACCGACTTCGCCGAACGCTACATCGACAACATGGAGCAGGGCGCCAGCGCCGTCGCCGCGCGCAACAGCTCCGGATACAACCGCTGGCTACGAAACAACGACAACCTGCGCATTGAGGCCAACAACCTC
>CAZDZP010000454.1:0-1636 GCA_964509855.1 uncultured Anaerolineaceae bacterium
GACGCCCCTGTGAGAAGGACTTTCGCCGCCGTCGCGCTCCCCTCGCGACAGCGCCGACCAAATCAACTCAGGAATCAGCGGATCCCGATGCTCTTCAGGAACGGCTCAAGCGAGCGCTCCCGACCGAGAAACGCGCGGATCGAGTCATCAACCTCACGGGAACCGCCCGGAGCGTAGATCTCATTCCGCAGCCGCATTCCGACTTTCTTGTCAAGGAATCCGTCTGGCGCATTCTCGAACACCGTCGCCATGTCCGCCGCGATCGAATCCGCCCACGCATAGCCGTAGTAGCCCGCGTCGTAGCCCGTCAGGTGCCCCCAGTACGCGGCAAAGTTGCTGCCCTTGGGGCTCGGGAAGAACACTTCCGCCATCGTGTCATTCACGAGGGTCTGCGTGTCCTTGTAGCGACCGGCCTCGTGCAGACGAAGATCCGAGAGCGCGAATCCGAGCTGCCGGCGATACGTCACGGCAACCGTGGCGAGCTTCGCCTCTTCCATCCGGCTCAGAACCGCTGGATCGATCTTCTTCGAGGAATCGCGATAATCCGCGGCAAACTTGTTCAGAACTGTTGTGTCCCAGCACCAATTCTCGAGCATCTGGGAAGGCGCCTCAACGAAGTCCCGGGGCACACTGGTGCCGCTGAACTTCGCATAGCTCGCCCGAGTCAGCATCGAATGCAGCGCATGTCCGAACTCGTGGAACAGCGTCTCCACTTCGTTGTGCGCCAGCAGTGACGGCTTGCCTCCCTGCGGCGGCGTGAAGTTGCAGATCAGCGCCACCACGGGACGCTGGTAGCGTCCGTTTGTCATCCGCTTGCCGTCGGTGATGCCGAACTGCGCAAAGTGGTTGTACTTTCCTTCGCGGGGGAACATGTCCAGATAGAAGAGCCCCATCGGCTCCCCGGTCCGCGAGTCCGCCGCGACGTACAGATCGACGTCTCTCTGCCAGACATACGGCGCTTCGAGCTTCTCGAACGTCAGGCCGAAGATCTCGCCGTAGATGTCGAACATGCCCTTGAGACACGCCTCATACGGGAAGTAGACGCGAAGCGCCTCCGAGTCGACGTTGAAACCCGTCTTCTTGATCTGGTTCGCGTAGTACCGCCAGTCCCAGACGTGAATCTCGGCGTTCTGGTCGCCGGTCTCGGCGCGCTTGAGCTTCTGCATCTCGGCCACTTCCGCCGCGAACTTCGGCTCCAGCCCCTCCGCCATCTGCACGACGAAGCTTCTCGCGGCTTCACCCGTCTTCGCCATCCGGATCTCAGTCCGGTAGTCCGCCCAGGCGTCGTAGCCCAGCAGCCCGCCGATCTCGTCACGGAGGCGGACCAGCTCGTCGAGAATCGGACCGTTCTCATTCTTGACGACGTTGTACCGGGCTTCCTTCATCTTCTTCCGGGTTGCTTCGCTCGAGGCGTTTTCCATGATCGCCAGAAAGTTCGGCGTCACCGTCGCCATGAACTGATAGCGCCCGTCCGGCTGGCGCGCTGCGTCCAGCATCGATTGCGGCACGCCGTCGAGTTCCTCCAGCGAATAGGTGACCGGCACGCTTGCGTTCGCGATGTTTGTTCCGAACTCCGTCGAGAGCCGCGCCAACTGCTTTTGGAGGTCCTCGACTTTCGCGCGTGTCTCGCGGTCCA
>CAZDZP010000455.1:0-1630 GCA_964509855.1 uncultured Anaerolineaceae bacterium
TCGTCGCGCACGACTGGGGCGCCGGTGTTGGCTGGCGGGTCGTGCAGTTGCACCCAGAGCGGCTGGCCAGCTGGACGGCGCTTTCGATTCCGCACCCGGGCTCCTACGCGGCGGGCTACAGCGACCCGGACCAACAGGCGAAGGGGCAGTACATCCAGTTCTTCCAGGAGCCGGGCGTGGCGGAAGCCGCGTTCGAGGCGAACGATTGGGCGATGCTGAAGGGCATCTGGGACAAGAGCTCTCCGGAAGAAGTCAAGGAGTACCTCGCGCAGTTCACCGAGCCGGGAGCGATGACGGCCGCGCTCAATTGGTACCGGGCGGCGTTCGGCGGCGGCACCGGTCCTGCAGCAGACTTCGAGGTGGATACGCCGACGCTCACGATCTGGGGGAACAAGGACCAGGCGGTAGGCAGGTCCACGACGCTGACACACAACGACTTCATGAAGGGCTACAACAAGTTCGTGGAGTTGGACGCGGGGCACTGGCTCGTGCAGGAGAAGTTCGACGACGTGCTGCGGGAGACGCTGGAACATCTGCGCGGCCACCCGGTGGGGTAGCGGTGCGCATTTCCGGTAGGCTGAGGGGCACTGCTCAGAGATACCGGAGGCCCCATGCCCGCTACCAACCTTTCGCCCATCGACTTCGAAGCACTGACGCCCACGCAGGTTGCGGAAGCGTGCCAGGCGGCGATGGAACGTTGCGACGCAGCTATCGCCGAAATCGTCGCAGTTGCCGACGCTGACCGGACCTTTGCCAACACGATGTACTCGTTGGAAACGGCGCTGAGTCACGTGGAGGAGGCTTCGGGCGCGTACGCGTTCATGTCCTACGTCTCTAGCAACGACGAGCTGCGGACGGTCGCACGCGACTGGGACCAGAAGCTGGACCAGTACATGGTCGGCGTCGCGTTTCGCGAAGACCTGTACGCGGCGATGAAGGCCTATGCGGAAACGGATGAGGCGAAGGCGCTCACGGGTGAGCGGGCGCGACTGGTCGAGCGCTGGATGCGTGACTACCGCCGGAACGGCTTCGACCTGCCGGCGGAAAAGCGCGCGCGAGTGCAGGAACTGTTCGGGAAGCTGGTCGAACTGGGAACGACGTTCCGCAGCGCCATCGATGATTGGGAAGACGGGATCGACGTCGAACGCGAGGGGCTAGCCGGGCTGCCGGATTCGTACATCAACAACCTGAAGACGGTGGAGCAGGACGGGAAGACGCTCTTCCGTGTGAGCCTGGACTACCCGGACATCTATCCCTTCATGGGGAGTGCCGACCGCGAGGATCTGCGCCGCGAACTCTTCGTGAAGGACCAGCGCAAGGGTGGACAGGAGAACATCGACCGGCTTGAAGAGGCGATACGGGTCCGCACGGAGATCGCGACGACGCTGGGGTACGACTCGTGGGCGGCGTACGTCACGGAGACACGCATGGCGAAGACCCGCGAAACCGTCGCCGAATTCCTCACGGACTTGCAGGGGCGCCTGACGGCGAAGGCCACGCAGGACATGGACGATCTCGCTGCGGTGAAGAAGCAGCAGGCAGGGAAGCGCGAAATCCAAATTTGGGACTGGCGCTACTACAACAACCAGCAGCTCAAGGCGTTGGCGGTCGACGACTTCGAAGTGGCGAA
>CAZDZP010000456.1:0-1611 GCA_964509855.1 uncultured Anaerolineaceae bacterium
CGCTGCATGTCGATGGCGGAGAGGATGGCTTCGCGGCCGCTGCGGAAGGCGATCATGAAGCCGTCGCCCTGGGCTTTCACGATTAGCCCACCGTGGCGCGCGGTGACGTGCCGGACGATGGTGTTGTGCGTGCGCAGCAACTCCATCCAGCGGAGGTCGCCCAGCCGTTCGTTCATCTCGGTCGACTCTTCGATGTCGGAAAAAAGGATGGTCACGGTGCCATCGGGGCCAAGCTGATCGTGGAGGGAAATCTCCTCGCCGCGCACGGCCGTTTCGAGCTGTTCGAGCGTGGACGTGGGGAAGGAGCGCCCGACTTCCTGCCCAGCTGCCGGCAGCGAGAGGTGCGCCTGCACCAGCAGCCAGTCCCCATGGACGATTTCGAGTACGCCCGTGAAGCGGACGGGGGCTTCGATTTCCTGCGGACCGACTTCCGCCTGCATGGCGCCTTCGGCGGCGACCCAGGCGACGGGGCCGGTGGCGGAGGCGCGCACCCAGTCGAAGCGGAAGAAGAGCTGGCTGGACTGTTCGAGGTTGCGCTTGATGTGCTGGCGCACCTCGGTGAGACCGACGCGGCGCTCGTCAGAGCCGGTGCCGATGAAGACGACATCGCGGTCGTCGGCGAAGAGCGCGAGCACGGCCTGCAGGTCGCGGCGCGCGTAGGCTTCCGCGAACTTGTAGGGGATGGCGAGTGCCGCCGCTTCGGCTGCTGGGCTGCCGCGCATGATTCGAGTTTGGCCCCGTGAGTGGTTGTGCGGTATGACCATGAGTAAAGGTCTAACGCACGGGTCGCCTGAAAGGTTAAGGACAAGCCTAAAGCTTCACACGAGGCGTTGTCCGCCGGCGGATGGCGCTCGGCCGATAAGGGATTCGATTTGGGTATAGACGAGAGTACGTAGCGGGGTCTGCGGTTGACAGGTTGAGGTCGAGCAATTCAGATAGCCGCACTGTCCGTAATTTGGACGAATGGTTTGGAGCGGAGAAAGTTGTGACGGACGCAGCTCGTATCCCGGTTCGGAAGCTTGCGACCGCATTCCTTACCGTCGTGGTCGCGGGAATCGCCCTGAGCGCAGTTGGGTGCGGCGGTTCTGAGTCGCCAACTGAGGCGGCCGTTGCCTCCATCCGTGAGCAGGCCATCGACGCGCCGGACGCTATGGCGGTCGTTGCCACGGTGAACGGAATGGAGATTCACAAGCGCGAAGTGCTGACGCCGGTGCTGGTCGCACAGGAGTTGCCGGGAGCGACGGGGCCGGGGACGGTCGAAGAATCGCTGGAGTTTTCCATCGAACAGCGCCTGTTGCTCCACGGGGCGCGGGAGGCGGGCATCACAGTGAGCGACGAAGAAGCCCAGGGACTGGTAGATGGCGCGCTGCACGCGTACCGCGAGGGCCTGTTGAGCGAAGACGAGGTTGCGCTCTTCAGCGTGTTCCTGGAAGCAAGCGGGACGACGCTTGAGGGCGCGGCTTCGAGCACGGAATACCGTCAGTCGCTGGCCGACAACCTGGCGGTCGGGCACTACCTTGCCTCGCAGGATGCGGAGCGGGACGTGCTGGTGGCGGAACTGCGAGAGCGGGCCGTTATCGAGACCTTCCCGGAGCGGCTGCGATAGTCCGC
>CAZDZP010000457.1:0-1608 GCA_964509855.1 uncultured Anaerolineaceae bacterium
TGGCTCAACCGGTGGAACGACACCATGGCCACCGACCTTGAGGAAGAACCCCTGCAGTTTGGCCGGCAGACGTTGGCGCCATCGGGCTGGGAACCCGGCAAGCATTCGCACGCGGAACACCAGGGTGCGGCTCCTGATCACAACAAAGCGTGAAACGGATGGGCCACGAAACGCGACTATCGCGCGTGGATGAAGTGACCAGGACGGCGACACGGATTGGCGAGAAAGCGGCATTCGACACCGGGACGTTGCGGTTTCTGCTCGGGCGGGGCGGGGAACCGGTGGTCCTGAACGCAGACGGCGAGCCGGACGGCCAGTACCGAAACGCCGTCGAGCTGTCGCGACAGATGGTCGAGGCAGCCAGGTCAGAAAGGTTCGGGGATTCGTTCTGCAAGCTCACTGGCCGGCTGCACAGAGTGCACCCGGGCGCACTCCCAACGGATGCCCACCGCATCGCATTCCTGGTGAACGTTTACAACGCGCTTGTGCTGGACGCGGTACGGGCGTTCGGCATCCGGGAATCCATCCGCGAGCGGACCGGCTTTTTTCACACAGCGGCGTACGACATCGGTGGGCAGGTATTCAGTCTCTACCAACTCGAACACGGTCTGCTGCTGGGCAATCGCTCGATCCACCCACGACTCGAACCGCCGTTCGGTCACGGCGATGAACCGCTCGGCTACGCGCCCGCCTCCGTCGACCCCCGCGTGCACTTCGCCCTCAACTGCGCAACGAAGTCCTGCCCGCCGATAGCTTCGTATGACGAAAAGGAACTCGACGCCCAGCTCGACATGGCGACCCGGGCATTCGCCAACAGCCGCGAGGGACTGGATGACGATGGCAAGACGCTCACGCTTTCGCCGATCTTCCTGATGCACGAACAGGACTTTGGTGGTCGTGACCACCTCGGCGAGTGGCTGGCGCGATACGTTGACGACCCGGGCGTGCGGCGGCGGCTGATTGACGGAGACTTCGACTTCGGCGAATACGATTGGTCCCTGGCCGCCAGGGAGCGTTCGGCTTGAGTAGTTTCGTCTTCCCGTTCCCCGGCGAGCCGCGGTCGGCGCCCTTCACCCGGGATGTACTCCAGGCGCACTTCGCCGATAGCAGCCACAGGCCCGCAATCCATATCGGAGGCCGGTGGTACTCCTACGGAGAACTTGGCAGCCAGGTCCACCGCTTTGCGAACGCCCTTGTTGCAGCCGGAGTGGAGCCGGGTCATCGGATTGGAGTGTTCCTGCCCAACGGGATCGACTTTGTTCGCGCGTGGCTGGGTCTCATCGCGATCAACGTAACGATGGTGCCGATCAACGTGAACCTCCGGGGTGCCAGTCTCGAAGACATCTTGCGAAGCGCCGCCCTGGACACCATGGTCACGGACCGGGCTGGCGCCGAGATCCTGGAAGCGGGACCAAAGGCCGAGTGGCACACCCTGGTTTCGGGTGCAGGCGGGAACCTGGAGCCAGTGCTCGCTTCGGTTTCCGACGCTACGCCAACGCCAGTCGCACCGCCCACGCACAGCGACACCGCTCTCGTCATCTTCACATCGGGAACCACGGGCCCGTCCAAGGGCGTAGTCCTCAGCAGGCTCGCCCAGTTCTGGCACGG
>CAZDZP010000458.1:0-1604 GCA_964509855.1 uncultured Anaerolineaceae bacterium
TCGACCCCGCAGTCATTCGCCAGTGGACTTTGCGCGGTTGGCACGCGCACTACGGTGACGCCGAAGACCCGGAGTTCCTGCACGCGCTGCCACTTTCCACAGCAAATTATGTAGTGTGCACGGCGCCGGGGCTGGATTCGAACCTGACGCTGTTGCGGGCACTGCGCGACGAGGGGTATCACGGGAAGGTGGTGCTAACCGCGCACAACGAGGCGGACGCGCTGAGGATGGAGGAGGCGGGCGCCGACCTGGTGCTGCGACCGTTCGTGGACGCGGCGGTGCGGGCGGTGGAGGAGCTGGTGTAGGGGTGGAAAACGTCGCAGTTTCCGTTCATGGCATTGCCATCCGCCTCACGTCGGAGAGATGGGAGCACATCGAAGCGGGACATCGCGAGTTGCACGGTCTTCGTGACGCTGTTCTGCTTACGGTGCGCGAACCTGAGGCGGTGCGCATGGGTCGAGACGGCGAACTCCTTGCCTGCCGCACTCTGCCAGACGCTAAGCTATTGGTGGTTGTGTACCGAGAAGAGACCGATGACGGCTTTGTGATCACTGCCTTCTTAACGCGGAGACGTGCACATTTCGACAGGAGACCCCAGGTATGGCCACGCTAACGCCCGACGCCTTTTTGCCTTTGCTTGGCGCGCTCCGTGCTGCCCCATCCCCTCACCTCTCAAGTGCATACGACGCCGAGGCGGACGTGTTGTACGTTCACTTCCGTGAAGGCGAAGCGACCGATAGCGAGCTGACCGACGACGATGTGATCGTGCGCTACGACGGGGACGAGGTCATCGGGCTGACCATCCTGCACGCTTCGAAGCGCTGACCCGCGCACATGCGGCGAGCGTTCGTATAATCCCGCCGCATGAGCAGTGCCTTTTCCGGGATCCGTATCGTTGATTGTTCCACCGGCATCGCCGGGCCTATGGCGACCATGCTTCTTGCCGACTTCGGCGCGGAAGTGGTGAAGGTGGAGCCGCCTTCGGGCGACCCCGCGAACGACAACCCGGGCTACTGGTGCTGGAGCCGCGGCAAGCAGCGCATCACGGTCGACACGGCCACGTTCGAGGGGATGTCGACGCTGCGCGACCTGCTTGCGCGCGCCGATGTCGCCGTGTTCGATAGCCACCCGGGTGCGCTCGAAAAAGCCGGGCTGGATGCCGGCACGCTGTTGGCGGCGAACCCCGGGCTGCTACACGCGTGGCTGCCGCCCTACAGCAAAGAGGGCCGCTGGAGCCAGCTGCCACGCCACGACGCGCTGCTTTCGGCGGTGACGGGCGGCACGTGGATGCAGTTTTCCTGGGAAGAAGTGCCGGTACACCTGGTGACGCCGCAGCAGTCGTACGGCCACGCGCTGGCGGCGGCCGATGCCATCGCGGCCGGGCTGTACGAACGCGGACTTTCCGGGCAGGGGCAGGCGCTGACCGTTGGCGGCATCCACGGGTACTCAGTCATCGAAAGCGGGGCGTGCCTGCGCGCGGGCGAGATGCTGCGGATGCGCTCTCGCGGGGCGCGCGGTGGCGCACCGAACTACCGGCTTTACGAATGTGCCGACGGGCAGTGGTTGTTCCTCGGGACGCTGATGCAGCCGCACTTCCTGAAGGC
>CAZDZP010000459.1:0-1589 GCA_964509855.1 uncultured Anaerolineaceae bacterium
CCCGGCGACGAGGTCTACAACGGCATGGTCGTTGGTCTGCACGCTCGCGAAAGCGACCTGGTGGTGAACGTGTGCCGCGCGAAGAAGCTCACCAACATCCGCAGCTCGACCTCCGACATTGCGGTGAAACTGGTTCCGCCGCAGCCGCCGAGCCTGGAGCGCAGCCTGTCGCTCATCGCCGATGATGAGCTGGTTGAAGTGACGCCGAAGTCGATCCGCATTCGCAAGAGCGAGCTGGATGACAACCTCCGCGCGCGTGCGGCGAAGCGGGCGAAGTTCGCATCCATGACGGTGGAGTAGCACGGCGCGGATTCCTGTGGCCTAATACCGGCCATGAAAATCTCCGACGTAGACACACCGGCGCTGCTCCTCGACCTCGATGCCGTGCAGCACAACATCCAGGCCATGGCCTCGCTCGTGGCGGGCACGGGCGTTTCGCTGCGCCCCCACTTCAAGACGCCCAAGTGCCCACAGGTGGCGAAGTTGCAGCTCGAAGCAGGCGCGATTGGGATTACCGTGGCTAAGCTTGGCGAGGCTGAGGTGCTGGCGGATGCCGGCCTAGGCCCGATTCTCATGGCGAACCAGGTTGTAGGTGTTCAGAAAGTGGACCGCCTGATGGCGCTGCTGGCGCGGGGCGTGGACATCACGACGGCGGTGGAATCGCAGTTCAACATCGACCAGCTGGCTGAAGGGGCGAAGCGTTCCGGGCAGAAGCCCAAGGCAGTGATCGAAGTTGACGCCGGGATGCACCGCTGCGGCAGCGATGACCCGGCGGAGACCGTTCGGTTGGCGCAGGCGCTCGTCGACGCGGGGATCGAGTACCGGGGAATCATGGGCTACGAGGGCCACATGTATGGCAAGCCCGAGCAGGAAGAGCGCGAGCATGTCATCAACGACGCTCTCGCGATCGTTAACTCGCACGTTGAAGCGCTGGCGGAAGCAGGGTTGGCCCCGGAGATCGTCTCGACGAGCGGCACGGCGAGCGTACCCATCGCTTCGAAGACCCCGGGCGTCACCGAACTGCAGGCCGGGACCTACGTGTTCATGGACGGCTATGCGGAGAAGTTCATCCCGGGGCGCTTCAAGCCGGCGCTTTCGTTGCTGGTGACGGTGCTGACGGTGAAGGACGGCTACGCGGTCTGCGATGCGGGGTCGAAGTCGTTGACGAACGAGTTTGGCGCGCCGTGGTCGATGGATGGCACTTTCAAGGTGGCGCGACTCTCCGAAGAGCATGCGCACCTGACCGGGGAGGGGATTGCCAATCTGAAGGTTGGCGACAAGGTGCGCGTGATCCCATCACACGGCGACACGACGCTCAACCTGCACGACACCTACAACGTGGTACGCGGCGACGAAGTCATCGAACAGTGGCCGATCCTGGCGGCGCGGAAGTTCCGGTAGGAACGATGAAGCGGGAGATTGCTTTGGCTAAACTCGCGTTACACTCGTGTACACACGAGGAGGTGGTGAGTCATGCGTGAGTGTCCGTGGTGCGGTCGAAAGAACCTGAATGTGTACGCCTACTGCCAGGATTGCGGGCGCGGCTTTGATGCGCCTCCGGAAGTGACCGAGGCCAAGGAAAAGAAGCG
>CAZDZP010000460.1:0-1579 GCA_964509855.1 uncultured Anaerolineaceae bacterium
TTGATTCAGCTGTCCGAGGAAGCGGCGGAGCGGGCCGGGGCCACGGCGGGCTTCAACCTCGTTCGGGCCGAACTGCTGGAGACGGCGTTCGACTTCTTCGACGGAGAGGCCGTGACGGGAGTCCACACCCTGCCTTTCGAGTGCTTCGTTAACGGAAAGCGCGTGCCATGCGTCATTGGATACTGATTCTTGTACGGCCACTCCATTGAGTATGCCCTTCCCCGTCAAGGCAAACGAGGACCGGTGTTCCCAAGCGTTTCAGCCCGAAGGGCTTCAGTTCAGGAGTGCAACGCCGACTATTTGGCTATGGAAGACCAGCCAGAAGTTCAAACGCACACCGTCAGCAGGCAAAGCGTCGTGGTTATCCCCGCGGGTAGCGCGGCGTTGCCCATCGCCGAACTCGTCGATGAGAACGGCTCCGAGCTGACACTTGAGTGCGAGCATGTGCCGTTTCTCCGCCCGGGCGTGGTTGTGACGCTGTTCGTCCAGGAAGGCGGGTTGGGCAAAGCGCGCCGCGCTAGTCTGAAGTCCATCATGGGACGCACGGTTGTGTTCCGCGCGTTCACGGAGTGGATTTCCGTAGACCGCCGGACGCACCCACGGCACGAGATTCGCCTTCGAACTGGAGTACGCTCCGCTGGTTCGAACGACGAGGCACTGGGTGTGACGCTCGACATCTCGGCAGGTGGCATGGCCGTCGAAGTGCTGGATTGTCCGGCCAGCCCGGTCTTCGAAGTGGCGGTGGGACTACGCGAGGACCCGGTGTTTGTGCCCTGCGAAGTCGTTGAACGGCGCGACATGGACGACGTATCAGTCCTGCGACTTCGCTTCGCACCGGAGACGGAAGAACAGGCTGAACATATCGCCACACTCATCCAGGACCTTCTCGAGTACGACGCCGCCTAAGTTCGCACTTGAAAGCCTGGCGTAGCCCGGCTCTTGGGAAAGACATTTCGCGCGACGGAAACAATCGTCCGGCGTAGTGTTGCGCGATGAGTTTGAGCGAGACTTCCAGTCCCGAATTTCCGGGAAAGCCTTCGCCCTTCCGTTCGCTGCGCAATCGCCAGTTCCGCTGGCTCTACATTAGCAACGCGGCGTTCTTTTTCGCGATGATGGGCCAGATGGTCGTGCGCTCCTACCTGGCGTACGACATCACGGGCAATAGTCCGCTGGCGCTTGGCATTGTCAACCTTGCGGTCGCCGTACCCATGCTGCTGATTTCGCCCTTCGGGGGTGTACTCGCCGACCGGGTGGAACGGCGCAAGCTGATCATGGGCGGGCAGACAGCGCTCATCCTGAGCGAAGTCGTCGTCCTCGCACTGCTGCTCACGGACCAATTGGCGTTCTGGCATTTGCTCGCCATGACTGTGGTGATGGGAAGCGTGTTCCCGTTCATCATGCCGGCCCGGCAGGCCATCGTTGCCGACATCGTTGGCCGCCGCGGCATTCAGAATGCGATGGCGCTCCAGATGGGCGCGATGAATGCTGGCCGTGTCGTAGCACCCGCGCTTTCCGGGTTCATCATCTACCTTGCCGGCACCGAGGCCGCGTACAGTTTCGCAGTCGCGCTCTACGGCTG
>CAZDZP010000461.1:0-1573 GCA_964509855.1 uncultured Anaerolineaceae bacterium
TGTGGGCAGGCCCGGTGTTAGATTCGCAATGGACTCCCTCGGTGTGCGGTAGGGGTAGTGTAGCGCAACGCGGCAGGCGTTGGCGTGGTCCGTTTGGGGGAGCCTCACCCCGGGTCCTTTCGGACAAAAAGCACACTTTCGCAGCTCGCGTTTGTGCCCTTGAATGCCTCGAAACACCTCTCCGATGAGGATAGGCTCTCCAACTTTATGGTGACCTTCATGCCATCCCTAGTGAAGTCTGCGATTGCAACATCGTCCCGGGAGACCCCGCCAACTTTGGTCCAACCTCTCGAAATCATGGCAGCCTCGAAGGACGCGACGTTCTCGGCGTGGACGATTCCGTTGTGTTCGAGGAGGAAGGTAACGCTGCAGTGGAATTCGAGCCCGCAGTCGCCCCCTCTGGAGTCAACTATAGTGACTCCAGAAGGGAGTAGCGGTTCAAGCTCCCTCCGCCACTCTGAAACGCTCAGGCCGCCGCAAGTGGCGGCTACGACGATCAATACCAGCAGAACTGGGACGAACAGGATCACTGCCAGGTAGCGCCAAAATAGGAAGAGTCCGCCGGCGAGCAATGCCGGCAGGAGCATGGCATCCAGCACACTGCGCTGCGTCTTCATGGCAAGACAATCGGCGTTGGCGGCGTGTTTCTCCAGCGGGACAGGGACGGACCCTCACCCTCGGTCCCTCTCCCATGGAATGGGCGAGGGATGGCCGACGCGTCGCTGGGCTGACCGCAATGCTGACGAGGGGCGGGCACGGCATTTCGCGCGACCGCGGTGGGTCGCAGCTACGGGTGCCGTCTCCCCGTCTCCACGCTTGGTGTGGAGAGCGGGCGGGGGGTGAGGCGCCTGGTGTAGGATCACCCCGTGAAAGCCAACTTCTACGCAACCCTCCGGCCCATCGTGGGTGGGAAGACGGTGGAGTTCGATCTGGACGGGGAGGCGACGGTGTCGGCGTTGTTGAGCGCGGCGATCGAGCGCTTCCCGGATTTGCACGAGCTGGCGTGGGCACCGGACGGGACGCTGCGGGACTTCCTCAAGATCTTCGTGGATGGCCGGGAAATCCGGCACCTGCAGATGCTGGACACGCGCGTGCCGGACGATGCGGTCGTCGACATCTTTCCGCCCGTGGCTGGCGGCTAAGCGGCTGTGACAAGGCTGGAGGTGCGCAACCTGCGCCCGGCCGATATCGCGCGAGACCTGCTGAAGGAAATGAACGGTCGCGAAGTCGAGGGCGGCGTTGATGGCGACGGCTGGACCGTGCGCTTCGTCGAAGGGGAGCCGGCGAAGGTGGGGCCGCGATTCCGTGTTCCGGTGCTGTTCATCGATATCGCCGGCGAACGGGAGGCGGAACTGACCGCCTTTGTGCGCCGCAAAACCATGCGCGGCGGCGGATAGCAAAACAGGGGCCGCAATCGGCCCCCGTTTCGATTTGTGGACGTGGTGAAGGCGCCTAGACGACCTGGAGTTCCTTGAGCTTCGCTTCGGAGACAACGCCGTTGTTCCAGCCTCGAAGGTTGTAGTAGTCGTTGAGCATGAAGTCGAGTTCGCAAACCTGGCCTTCGGAGCCCTTG
>CAZDZP010000462.1:0-1568 GCA_964509855.1 uncultured Anaerolineaceae bacterium
TCAAGACGGTCGAAGCGTGCCTGCTGCAGCAGACCACCCAGTTCGGCCAGCGCCCCGCGAAGATGTCATGGAAGGATCTGCTCGAGCAGGGCAACATTGTCGCTGGCACGCCGAAGCAGGTGAGCGAGCAGCTCGAGGCTGTGGCGAAAGACCTCCGCATCGGCCACCTGATGGTGCTGAACCAGTTCGGTTCGATCCCCCACGAGCTCGCCAAGCAGAACATCCACAAGACGGCGACCGAAGTGCTGCCGAACCTGCGCCACATCTGGGAAGGCGAGTGGGAAGACAAGTGGTGGCCGAAGCCGCTTTCCAATCCGCGCATGCCGGCCCCGCTGAACATGCCCGTTCCCGTGGGGGCGAAGTAACTCATGGCGATGGAAACGAAAACCGTCGACGTTCGCAACGGCCGCTTCCGGATCGAAACCTTCGAAACCGGGAGCGGAAGTCCGCTTCTCTATCTCCACGGTGAGGATGGCCTGCCGGAGGGGCCATTCTTTGAAGGACTCGCGAAGAACTATCGCGTCATCGCACCAAGGCATCCCGGGCTCGGTAACTCGACTGGCGACGACTATCTCGATGACCTGTGGGACTTGCTCTACTTCTACCTCGACTACATGGATGCCCTTGGGCTAGAGCAAGTGGCCATCGCTGGCCATGGACTGGGTGGCATGTTCGCGGCCGAACTGGCGGCGATGCAGCCTTCGAGATTCACGAAAGTCGTTCTCATCGCGCCATTTGGACTTTGGAACGGGGCGAATCCGACCATGGATTACTTCGTCGGTTCGCCGACGGAGGTTGCGAAGGCGACGTTCGCCGACCCGGAAGGCGAGTTGGCGAAAGGCTTTGCGAAGCCTCAGAACGAGGGTGACCTCGGCCCAATCCTGGAGCGCGTGAAATCGCAGCGCATCGCCGCGAAGTACCTCTGGCCCATCCCAAACCGCGGACTCTCGAAGCGAATCCACCGGGTGACGCCTCCCACGCTGGTTTTGTGGGGAAAGCAGGACGGCATCATCCCGCCGGCATATGCTGATGACTTCGATGCTGCGCTGCCGAACGCCACCGTTGCGCTGCTGGATAATGCGGGCCATCTGCCTCATCTCGAGCAGCCACAGGCTGCCCTTGAAGCGGTGGAGCAGTTCCTAATGTAACCATCGACTCGTCACTTCGGGGTCATCCCCAGAAAGGCCGCCATATGGCGGCCTTTTTTTGTTGGAGAGGTCGCCGCGGCATTGTGAGAGTTCTGGGTGGCTTCATTGACAAAGAACCGCCGGGAGCTAACGATACGTGTTGCAGGGCGGACACATAGTCTCCGCGAATGAGACTCACTGTCCGGACGCAATGTCTTGTCGCGCAGGTGGCTCCGGGAGGGCACTACCGATGTTGACCTTTGACCAGCTCGATACGCTTCGCACGATCGTGCGATACGGCACGTTCAGCCGCGCAGCAGAAGAAATGTTCCTCACGCAGCCCGCAGTTTCTCAGCGCGTGAAGCACCTGGAACAGGCGTTGGGCGTGGAGATGTTCACGCGAGGGAGCTCCGGCAGGGGCTTCAACCTCACCGACGAGGG
>CAZDZP010000463.1:0-1567 GCA_964509855.1 uncultured Anaerolineaceae bacterium
GGCCTGCGTCGCACCACCGACCAGTCTCGGGGCATCCTCGAAAAGACCCGCGGCGACCTGACGCTTGCGGCCGTGGTCCATCGCGCCACGGGGCAGGTTGCTCGCGGCGAACCCGGGAGCGACTGAACGCCTTAGCCGGCTGCCCTCCGGATGATGGCCTCAGTGAAGCCCTTCGTATCCAGCGAACCGCCAAGGTCGCGGGTGCTCTCCTTCTCGGCGATAGCGTTGTGCACCGCATCGATAACCCGCCGGCCCATGTCCGCCTCGCCGCAGTACTCCACGAGATACCCGTAGGCCTCAATAGCACCCGACGGGTTAGCGATGCCTTTGCCTGCGATGTCCGGCGCGGTGCCCCCGGCCGGGTCGAAGATGCCGATGTTCGGCTGGTGACTCGGCGTGAAGGCATAGCTGGCGCTCGCGCCGAGCCCTATGGAACCGATGAGCCCATAGACCGCGTCACTAAGGAAGTCGCCGTATTCGTTCGGACAAACGATCACGTCGTAGTTCTGCGGCGCGATGATGACCTTCGCCAGCAGCGCATCGAAGAGTTCGCGATGGTGGGTGGTGTTGCGGTACTCCTTTGCCACTTCGCTCACCACCTCTTCGAACAGCCCGTCGGCAGCGCGCTGGATGGTGTACTTGCTCGTCGAAACCAGGCGGCGCGTGTGGCGTTCGGCAAGGCGAAAGGCGAAGTGCGCCGCATGCTCAACCGGGGTGCGCTCCATGATCCGGATGCTTACGGCCGAGTGATACCCAATCCGGTGCCCCGCATCTTCGTAGGTGCCGCCCGTGGCCACGCGCACGACGTGAAGATCGATATCGCCTGTGTAGTTCCTGCTGACGCCAGGATAGCTTCGTGCCGGGCGGTGGATGACCGCCAGCCCCAACTGGTCACGGAGGACCTGGTTCGGGCTCACGGTTTCGGTCACGGTGGGGTACTTCATTGCCGCGCCCAACTCACGCGCGAGCTCGATCCCCTCATCGAGCGCAGCAGTGCCGGCTTCGCGGCGTTCGACAGTCCAGTCGACGGGACGGAAGCTGACGGGAGAGCCCAGCGCCTCGTTGAGCATGTGCACGGCGTCACGAAGTTCGCTCGCAATTCCGTCTCCGTTGAGTTCAGCTACTTCGCGCATGTGCCCCTCCAAACCGGTGATTCCTCAAGGCTTCGTTGCGCACTATGCCCAACTTCCTTGCACGAGTGAACCAGTTCATTAGTCACGGACATTCCCCGTACCGCCCTCCGTTGGTAGCATTCGCGGCGCTTTACACAGACTTAACGCACCTTCGTGGTGAGAGACAGTCTGAAATCCAAACTACCGGGGGAACGAATGGGAAGTCTCATTATCGCTCTGGTCGCTGGCGTTGTAGGTCTCCTCTTCGCCGCGTACACAGCGAAAAAGGTGCTCGCAGTAGACGAGGGCACCGATCTCATGAAGGAGATCGCAGCTGCGATCCAGGAAGGCGCCGCCGCCTTCCTACGGCGCGAGTACACGATTCTCGCGGCCTTTGTTGCGATCGTAGCCGTCATCCTCGTCATTTTCGTGGACTACGACGTCCTCGATCGATT
>CAZDZP010000464.1:0-1564 GCA_964509855.1 uncultured Anaerolineaceae bacterium
CCAGGCCTCGTTTCGGCTGTGTCATACGGCGACTCCTGTTCGTTCGAGCACTTCGTTGGCGAGGTCGTCGTAGGCAGCCGCCGAACGGCCGCCCGGTTCGTAGCGAAAGATGGTTTGACCGTGGCTGGGAGCTTCGCTGAGGCGAACAGCTCGTGGGATGACTGTCGCGAACGTCGTGGGAAAGTGACTGCGCACTTCCTCTACCACTTGCTGCGAAAGGCGAGTGCGCGCGTCGTACATCGTGAGCAGGATGCCGAGCACCGCAAGCCGCGGGTTGAGGTTCTCGCGAACCAGCTCAAGCGTCTCCATCAGCCTGCTTAGCCCTTCGAGTGCCATGTATTCGCACTGCACAGGCACAAGCACGAGGTCGCTGGCCGTGAGTGCGTTGATGGTGAGAAGCCCGAGCGATGGTGGGCAGTCCACCAGGATCCAGTCGTAGCGATCGCGGACAGGGTCGAGCGCTACGGCGAGTTTTCGTTCGCGTGCCAGCGCCGGCACGAGTTCAACTTCGGCCCCGGCCAGCGCCGGTCGAGCCGGTACCACATCAAGAAGCTCGTCTTCGACGCGCACGAGGCAGTCTGTGATTGGTGCATCGCCCATGAGCGCTTCGTAGCTGCCGGAGTAGTCATCCCCCCGGATGCCGACCGCGCTCGTGGCGTTCGCCTGCGGGTCGAGGTCGAACAGGAGCACCCGTTGGCCCTTCCTGGCGAGCCCGGCGGCGAGCGTGACGGCGGTGGTTGTCTTGCCGACACCACCTTTCTGGTTGGCGAACGTGACCACGCGGGCGCTCATCAGGCTGCCTCCTTATGCAGGCGGCGTTCTATCGCCTCCCGCGTTGGGATTCCGTCCATACCGGGCGCCTCCACAGCGAGTGAGCCAGCTGCGAGGGCAAAACGAATCGATTCACCTTCATCCGCGGTTTCCGCGAGCCGAACGGCGAAGCTGGTGGCGAAGCAGTCACCTGCGCCCGTTGGGTCGATGAGCTTGGCCGCCTGCAGCGCCGGGAAGGCCTCCGCCGTGCGCGCATCATAGAGCGTTGCGCCCCGGTGCCCACGGGTAACCAGCACTTTCGTGCCCAGCAAAGCGAGTCGCCGCGCAAGCGCAGCCGGGTAGCGTGTGTCTTCGTCGCTGAGGAATGCATAGGAAGCCGGCGTCACCAGCGCTTCGGCGGCGGCGAAGGGGTTTCGAATGCGCACGACGCGGTTTCCGTTGCGGCTACGCAACGCACCTTGCAAGCCGATTGCGCGAACATTCGCGTCCACCGCCGGTGTGCTTGTGAATTCGTGGTAGGCGGGCGCGAGAATGAACACATCGCAGCGCGGGAGGCTGGTCCACGCGAACCCATCCAGTGAAGCGCCGGTATCCAGCAACAGCTGCGTGCGGTTGCCCTCGCCGTCGTAGGTGTTCGCGTATCGAGGTGAGCTTGCCGCTGGAACCTCGCGAACGTCGAGATCCCGGAAGACCGAGCGGTCGTAGCCAGGGTGCACGCTCGTGACCAACGTCACGCGCGCGCCAAGGGCTTGCGCCATACGCGCAGAATAGAGCGAAGGCCCCCCCGGTGACC
>CAZDZP010000465.1:0-1057 GCA_964509855.1 uncultured Anaerolineaceae bacterium
CCATCTTGTCCTGGTCTTCCTTGCTCTTGGGTTCAAGGGCAACGGAGATAACAGGCTCAGGGAACGTGATGCTCTCAAGCACAACCTGGGCTTCAGCAGCGGAAAGCGTGTCGCCGGTGGTGGTCTTCTTCAGGCCAACGGCAGCTGCGATTCCACCCGCGTAGACGGCATCCACTTCTTCGCGGTCGTTGGCGTGCATGCGGAGCAAACGCCCGATGCGCTCACGTTCGCCCTTCGTGGAGTTGTAGATCGCGTCACCAGACTTGAGCACGCCACTGTAGACGCGGAAGTACGCGAGGCGACCCACGTAGGGGTCGGTCACGATCTTGAAGGCGAGCGCCGAAAGTGGCTCGTCGTCGGTCGCGTGGCGAATAACTTCAGCACCGTCCTTGGGGTCGAAGCCAACGATCGGGGGAATGTCGGTGGGGCTCGGAAGGTAGTCCACCACCGCATCGAGCAGCATCTGGACACCCTTGTTCTTGAGCGCGGAACCACAGAGCACCGGCGTTGCGGCCGCGGAAAGCGTAGCGCGGCGAATGGCCGACTTCAGTTCATGGACATTGATGTCATGGCCTTCGATGTACGAGACCATGATCTGTTCGTCGACGCCACCAATGGCCTCGATGAGAAAGTCTCGGCGGCGGGCCGCTTCCTCGGCGTACTTGGCCGGGATTTCGTCGTGACGCTCAGGCGTGTCGCCCTTTTCGCCACCGAACGTCCAGTAGGCCATTTCCACCAGGTCAACCAGGCCTTCGAATGCCTCTTCGGCGCCTGCGGGCATCTGCACCGGCACCGGGTTGGCGCCCAGCCGGTCTACCATCATGTCCAGCGTTCGCTGAAAGTCGGCGCCCGTTCGGTCCATCTTGTTGATGAAGGCGATACGCGGAACGGAGTAGCGGTCCGCCTGGCGCCAAACGGTCTCAGACTGCGGCTCCACGCCGGCAACCGAGTCGAAAACAACCACGCCACCGTCGAGCACTCGCAGCGAACGTTCGACTTCAGCGGTGAAGTCGACGTGGCCGGGAGTGTCGATGATGTTGATGGTGTGGTCGTCCCA
>CAZDZP010000465.1:1067-1560 GCA_964509855.1 uncultured Anaerolineaceae bacterium
CACGTGCAGGTCGTCGCGGCCGAAGTAATCGTGATTCCGCGCTCGCGCTCCTGCTCCATCCAGTCCATGACGGCGGACCCTTCGTGGGTTTCGCCGATTTTGTAACTCACACCCGTGTAGAACAGGATGCGTTCCGTCACCGTGGTCTTACCGGCATCGATGTGCGCGATGATGCCGATGTTCCGGAGACGTTCGATTTCGTATGTACGAGCCATTACAGACTTGAGTCCTTTCCGTTCCTGACTCGACCTACCACCGGTAGTGGACAAAGGCGCGGTTCGCCTCGGCCATACGGTGAGTGTCATCGCGCCGCTTGATGGCGACGCCGGTGTTGTTCGCTGCATCCATCAGTTCGCTCGCAAGCTTCTCTGACATCGACTTGCCATTGCGGGCGCGTGCCGAGCCGAGGATCCAGCGCATGGCGAGCGCGATACGGCGATCGGGACGAATTTCCACGGGCACCTGGTAGGTGACGCCACCCACGCGGCGGGGC
>CAZDZP010000466.1:0-1543 GCA_964509855.1 uncultured Anaerolineaceae bacterium
CGTGGCCGTGCGAAAGCTACCGGTCTTCTTCCATGCGATGGAACGCAGCACGCGCCCGCCATCGAGCGGAAAGCCGGGGAGAATGTTGAAGACCGCGAGTATGAAGTTCACCAGCGCGAGATAGGCGGCGATGGCCGTCACCTGCTCGTTCACGTCACGCAGGAGCAGCGCCAGCCCGCCCATGAGGACTGCGATGCCGACGCTTGTCGCGGGGCCTGCCGCCGCGATGTAGAACTCCTCGCCGGCGCTGCGCGGCTGTTTCGACATGTGCGAAACGCCACCGAAGATGAACAACGTGATTTTCGGGACGGGGATGCCACGCTTGATCGCCACGACCGCGTGCGCCATTTCGTGTACCAGCACCGTCACGAACAGCATTACGGAGGAAAGCGTGCCCACGATCCAGTAGGTTGCGGTGGACCAGCCTTCGTACATCTCCGGGAACACGCCATCCGAAAGGCTCCACGCGAGCACAGCAACAATCAGCAGCCACGAAGGGTTGATTTCGATGGCAATGCCGCCGATGCGCGCAACCGTAAAGGAACTGCCGAACACGAGTTCTACGTTATCCGATCGCGGGGCACTTCGATAGTAAAGACGCGGCCGCTACTGCCCCGTGAACACTGGCTTCCGCTTTTCCAGGAACGCCGAGACCGCTTCCTTGTAGTCGGCTGACGCCCGCAACGTGGCGAGGCTTTCGCCTTCGCGCGCCATCACCGTCTTACGGTCCGGCTCCAACGCGTTCTGGCGGAAGAGCTGGCGCACGTGCTGCAGCGCCAGAGGCGGCTGCGATGCCACCAGTTCGCCCAACTCCACCGCGCGGTCGAGCAATTTGTCGGCGGGTACGACTTCGGCGATGAGCCCGGCTTCGCGCGCTTCCTCCGCTTCCACCAGCCTCGCCGTGAAGCACCACTCCAGTGCGCGGGCCGTGCCCACCATCTGCGCGAGGTAGTGCGAGGATGCCAGCTCCGGTACGAGGCCCATCTTGGCGAAGAACATGCCGATACGCGCGGTTTCGCTGGCGATGCGGATATCCATCGGCAGTACGTGCGTGATGCCGACTCCCACGGCCACGCCGTTCAGCGCCGCGATGGTTGGCTTGTTGTGGCGCTCCACGAAGGCGACCCAGTTGTCGTCGCCGCGGGTGGCGCTGCCGCGTGGCTGTTCACCCTTCGCCAGCGTTTCGGCCCAGCCGCCAACGTCCGCCCCGGCGCAGTAGGCGCGCCCCGCGCCGGTGAACACGATGGCGCCGATGGAATCGTCGGCGTTGCACTTCGCCAGCGCGTCTTTCATCTCCGCTTGCATGGCGTCGTTCCAGGCGTTTAGCCGCTCTGGGCGGTTCAGCGTGATGATGCCGACACGGCCGCGCTGTTCGAAAAGGATGAGTTCGTAGGACATGCCAAAGCCTCCAGGGCACACGGAAGTTGCGATGGACGGCAGTCTACAGCCGGGGCGGATGATTCGCCGGGGTCGGGCGGTGCTAGCCTTCCTGGCGGCGGCAGACCGATTCGAAGCCCACCTTGCCGTGCGTGCCATCGCAGAA
>CAZDZP010000467.1:0-1542 GCA_964509855.1 uncultured Anaerolineaceae bacterium
CATGGGCGACTTCTACCACCGCATGCTCACCCGCAACGGCTTCGGCGAAGAAGTGGAGCGCATGCGCGCCGCCGGCGCCGAGCATCGCCCGCCGCCCTTCGGCACCAACCCGCAAATCATGGAAGCCATGGGCGACAAGATGCTCGACGAAATCGCCGTCTACGGCGACGTCGAAACGGTCGCCATGGGTCTCGAAGAACGCCGCCAGCTCGGCGTCGACATGCCCATCATCGGCATGCCGCAACTCGACAAGACGCAGCTCGAACGAACCCTCGGCGTGCTCGTCTCCTAACGGGAACACCGCGCGGGCCCGCCACCGAAGGGACGGGGTGGGCCTGCGCCGAACAACACATCGCAGAGCAGGAGAATCGACTATGGCCCTCGACCCGCAGGCACGTGCACTACTCGACATGATGGCGGCGCTCAACGCCCCGGAACTGTGGACGCTCACCCCCGAACAGGCACGCGCAAACATGCTCGCCGCCCGCCAGCCCACGCCCAAGGACCCGGTGAAGGACGTCAGCGACCGCACCATCCCCGGCCCCGCCGGCGAACTCCCCGTGCGCATCTACACACCCGAAGGCGAGAACCTCCCCGCGGTCGTCTTCTACCACGGCGGTGGCTGGGTCATCGGCGACATCGAATATGCCGACATCGCTTGTCGCACGATCGCCAACAACACCCCGGCCGTCGTCATCTCCGTCGACTACCGCCTGGCGCCCGAGCACAAGTTCCCGGCCCCTGTGGACGACTGCTACGCCGCCCTCGAATGGACCGCCGCTAACGCCTCCAGCCTCGGCGTCGACGCCAACCGCATCGCCGTCGGCGGCGATAGCGCCGGTGGCAACCTTGCCGCGGCGGTCGCAATCCGTGCCCGCGACGAAAACGGCCCGAAGATCGCTCACCAGCTGTTGGTGTACCCGGTCACCGACCACAGCTTCGAAACGCCCTCCTACGCGGAAAACGCTGAAGGCTACCTGCTGACGAAGAACGCTATGGTCTGGTTCTGGGACCACTACATCACCGGCCCGGACGACAGCAAGAACCCGCTCGCCTCACCGCTGCAGGTGGCCGATGCGAAGGGACTTCCCCCGGCCACTATCCTCACCGCCGGCTTCGACCCGCTGCGCGACGAAGGCAAGGCTTACGCCGAAAAGCTCAAGGCTGCCGGTGTGCCCGTCACCTATCGCAACTGGGACGGCATGATCCACGGCTTCTTCCACCTCGCCATCGCGCTGGACGCCGGCAAGGAAGCCAACGCCTGGGCCGCCGAAGAACTGAAGAAGGCCTTCAGCGGCGTCACCGCCTAGCTGGCGCGAAGGTAACGACGATGACCCCGGGCGATTGCGAAGCCGCGCTGCGGACCACTCTCCCGGGGTTTTCCTTTGCCCTCGTCCGCCCCGTCCCGGCGCCCGGCTGGGACTTCCACGCCTTCGTCGTCGAAACCGGCACGGTCGAAGGCGACTGGGTCTTCCGCTTCCCGCGCAACGACACCGCCGCCCGCGCCATCGAACGCGAATTCGCGCTGCTCCCCGCGCTCGC
>CAZDZP010000468.1:0-1536 GCA_964509855.1 uncultured Anaerolineaceae bacterium
CGAAACGAATGATCGCCCAACAAGGGAGCTGCGCAGCGCTTCGATGTCCGTGGCGCCAGCAAGCAACGGCAGCGTTGCCTCGTCTACATCCACCGCCACGATTCGTCGACCCATGACAAGCGGCTCCAGGTCGCGCCGGATCGTTTCGACTTCGGGGAGTTCAGGCATCCACAAAGCCTAGCGCCCGGTGGTCCACCGGACACGCGGTAACGCCGGCAGTTCATACGAACTGCCGGTGTTTTGTTGTAGTTGCGAAAGACCAGTCGCCTGCTAGCGGGTCACGACCCAGTAGGCGGCGCCCTTCTGCACGTTCTTGAGCGAGTTCACGTAGGCAGGTAGCCCGGGAGCATAGCGTTCCCACTGCTTCGTTTGAGCATTCCAGCCGTAGACGATTTCCACGTTCTTTGGCAGGTCCTTGAAGGCTTGGGCGGCTGTGCCGCTATTGCCGGACCAGCCAACCAGGTTGCTCCCCGGCTTCAGGGCGAGGGACGGCGCGGGCGTATTCGACCCCCCGGGAGTCGCCGTCTTCGTTGGCGTCGCCGCAGGGGTGGACGTTTTCGTTGGCGTCGCCTGCGGTGCTGTATTGGTTGGCGCCTGGTTGTTGATGGCGGGCGTGCTCGTCGGCTGAATCGGCGGCTGCTGCCCCTGGCTGGCCGGAGGCGTGGCCGTGGGCTGCGGCACCGTGGTATTGGTCGGCTGAGGTTGCGGCGTATTCGTGGGCTGCGGCTGCGGTGTATTCGTCGGAGTGTTCGCCGGCGGCGGTGCACCACCTGTGCCATCGTTGGTCGCGCCGAAGTTTGTGGTCCAGTACCAGGTGTACGGGCTGCCGGGCACGTTGACCCGCGCGATGCCGATCTGCTTGTAGAAGCTGTTCAGCATGTTTGCGTTGTGGCCCGGGGAATTCTGCCAGGCAACGAAAGCAGACTGTGCGGTGCTCCAGGCCGTACCCCCGGCCAGGTTTTCGCCAGCTCCCTGGGGATAGCCACAGTCCAATGCCCGCTGAGACGGGGAGCGGCCAAGCGAGTCCGTGTGCGAGAAGTAGCTGTTGACACCCATGTCATTCGACATCCAGTGCGCTGCACGATTGAGGTTCGTCGAAATCGTGAGCTGGTTGAGCCCGTTGGTGGCCCGGTACTGGTTGATAAGCGTCAGGAATGCCATTTCTTCGCCGTCGAGCGAGAAGTCCGCCACGTTGCAATTCGTCAACGCGTAGACCGGCCTGGCGTTGGTGACTGCGAAGAGCGCGGTCAAGCCCAGGACCGTGGCTGCT
Organism: uncultured Anaerolineaceae bacterium; assembly: GCA_964509855.1. GTDB lineage: Bacteria > Chloroflexota > Dehalococcoidia > Tepidiformales > Tepidiformaceae > CAZDZP01. Next base: position 1,271 of record CAZDZP010000468.1, read on the forward strand.
ACAAGTAGGGCAACCCGGGTTCGCCATTGAGTCGTTTCGAGATTCATGTCCACCACCACGTCTGCAAGGTTGTCTTCCTTGAACTTCGGCAGTCGCGCGGGGCATGAAGTGAACGAACGGTGTACAGCGGGCGACCCTCGGGTGGCGAAGGCGGACTTTTCGGGTTATCCCTTGGGCCCCACAATTGCCGAATCGTGTCCGATTCACCGCTCGCGCAGGAGTTCCTGTACTTCGCCTATGGCTCGAACATGTCGGCACGCCAAATG
>CAZDZP010000469.1:0-1524 GCA_964509855.1 uncultured Anaerolineaceae bacterium
CTCGTTCAGCCGGGCAGCACGCTCGAGCAGACGGCTGTGCAGGTAGAAGACGTCACCGGGATAGGCTTCACGTCCCGGCGGGCGGCGAAGGAGGAGCGAGATTTCGCGGTAAGCCCAGGCGTGCTTGCTCAGGTCATCGTAGATGATGAGCGCGTCGCGGCCGCTTTCCATGATCTCTTCGCCAATGGCGCAACCGGCATAGGGGGCAAGGTACTGGAGTGCGGCGGCTTCGCCAGCGGTAGCAGCGACCACGACCGTGTGCTCCATGGCGCCGTACTCTTCGAGCAAGCCCACAACCTGGGCAACCTTACCGGCCTTCTGGCCGATGGCGACGTAGATGCAGGTGAGGTCGCCGCCCTTCTGGTTGATGATTGCATCGAGGGCGATGGCGGTCTTGCCGGTGGAACGGTCACCAATGATGAGTTCGCGCTGGCCGCGGCCAATCGGGATCATGGCGTCGACGGCCTTGATGCCGGTCTGCACAGGCGCGTCCACGCTCTTGCGAAGGGTTACGCCGGGAGCAATTCGTTCCACAGGGCGGACGCGCTGCGTGGCGATGGGGCCTTTGCCATCAATGGGACGGCCGAGACCATCGACCACGCGCCCAATGAGCTCGTCGCCAACGGGGACCTCAATAATGCGCCCCGTGGAGCGCACTTCCGAACCTTCCTTGATGTCGAGGTAGTCACCGAGCACAACGGTGCTCACCGACTCTTCCTCGAGGTTGAGCGCAATGCCCATGCTTCCATTCGAGAACTCGACGAGTTCCGAAAGCATGACTCCGGAGAGCCCATGCACACGGGCTACACCGTCGCCGGCGTCGATCACCGACCCAACATCGGTTGAAACCGACGTGGTGCCGAACGATTCGATCTGCTGACGCAGAATGGTTGCGATTTCTTCAGCGCGAACTGCCATGAAGCCGTCCCTTTATTTTTCTTCGTGCGACCAGCCGAACGGCTAGAACGCACCTTCCAATTGACGATGCAGGCGGCGCAGACGAGTCCGCACGCTGCCGTCGATAAGTTTGTCACCAACGCGTATCACCACTCCCCCAACAAGGGCGGGATCAACGCGAACCGTGGCGCGGATGGTCTTGCCCATGGAATCGGCAAGACTCTTTTCGATGGACGCGACGTGGTCAGGCGCTAGCGGAACGGCCGACACGATTTCCGCATCGACGCGGTTCTCGCGTTCGTCCGCCAACCTGTTGAAGGCCTTGGCCACGAAGCGCGCGCCGGGCGAACGACCCTTTTGCACCAGGAGCTTGGCGAGGTTCGTACCCTTGGGCGAAATATCGAGTACCCGCTCAACAAGCGCATAGCGCTCTTCGAGGGGGACCCGGTCATCGTTCAGGGTACGCGCCAATTCCGACTCCGCGAGAACGGAGGCGATGTCGTCCAGTTCGGTGCGCCATAGATCCACCGTGCCTTCGGCAACGGCGATATCAAATGCCGCCTGGGCGTAACGTCGTGCTGCTTCGTCGGATGCCACGATTTGCTAGTTCCCGCTGAAGTTGGATTC
>CAZDZP010000470.1:0-1520 GCA_964509855.1 uncultured Anaerolineaceae bacterium
CGCCTGCTCACGACGCAGGAGCGCTCCGACTTCGACGGCAAGTACTTCCAGCTGGTCAACGCGGCCTGCAAGCCGCGTCCCGTGCAGAAGCGCCCGCGCATCTGGATTGGCGGAAACGGGGAGAAGCGCACGTTGCGCATCGCCGCGCGCCACGCCGACGGTTGGAATTCGCCCTACACGTCGCCCGAGGAGTTCAAGCGGCTCAACGGGATCCTCGACGAATGGTGCGAAAAGGAAGGGCGTGACCCGGCCAGCATCGAGCGCAACATCAACCTCAGCTTCCACATGGCGGCGACGCCGGCCCACGCAGAAAGGGCCGAGGCGGAGTTCGTGCGCACCTGGGGCGCGGCTTCGGACGGGATGCGCACGCGCGGAGTCGTGATTGGCACGCCCGAGCAGGCGATCGAACACGTGAAGCGCTACGAAGAAGCGGGCGCGGCGCGCGTGAACATCGCACTGCGCCCACCCGTGGACTGGGACGCGCTCCACGCCTGGGAGAAGGAAGTGATCACGAAGCTGGGTTGATTCGTCCCGGTGGGCAGTTGTCAGCGATCCAGCGAAAGTGCTAGTTTTCCCGCTTCCCCGCGAGACGGTTTCGGAAGGCGGGTTCGATGAACGACAGGACCATAGCCCTCAGCGAAGGACGCACCCTCGCGTTCACCGAGATCGGCGACGCCGAGGGACAAGCGGTTATTCACTGCCACGGCGCACCCTCGAGCCGGCTGGAGCTTGCCCTGCTTGACTCCGCATTCGCCGAAGCCGGGCTACGCGTCATTACGCCCGATCGGCCGAGCTTCGGAGGCACTTCGCCGCAACCCGGTCGAACCCTTGCCGACTGGCCCTTTGACGTGGCGGCACTTGCGGATGCACTCGCTGTCGACCGCTTTGTCGTCACCGCGTTGTCGGCGGGCGGGCCGTACGCCATGGCCACCTGTGCGCTGCTACCCGGCCGTGTGCGTGGGGCGCTCCTGTCCGGGGCCGTCGGCGATTTCAGCTGGCCCAATGCGAGCGACGGCTTTCCACAGTCGGAGCTGGATTTCATGGCATCGCCAACCGAGTCCGCCGCGTTGGCATACGCGATCGAACAATTCGGCGCTGATGGGGCAGGGTTCTTCGAAGCGGACCCCTTCGAGTGGTCGGAGCCAGACGCGGCAATGTTCGAAGACGAAGCGTTCGTTGGCCATTTCGAATCAGTAATGGGCGAGGCGTTTGCCCAGGGCATCGGCGGATATGCGCAAGATGTCTTCCTCCAGGGCCGCCCGTGGCCATTCGACCCGGGAACCATCTCCGTGCCGGTGGCAGTCGTGCACGGTGAACTCGACGCCGTTGTGCCCGCAAGTCACAGCCGTGAGCTTGCCGCGCGCATTCCCGGCGCCGTCCTGCGCGAAATGCCGGGGCATGGACACATATCCGGATTGCTTGACTTGCCCGGGTGGATAGCGGAATTCGTCGAATCCCTGGATTAGCGCCCACCCAGCCGCGCGACCACCGGCGCCAGCGCTTCCATGTCCTTTTCGAAG
>CAZDZP010000471.1:0-1513 GCA_964509855.1 uncultured Anaerolineaceae bacterium
CCGTGGGGCGGCTGGCTCATTGCTTCTCGCTGCGCAGCTGCGGAAACAGGATCACCTCACGGATGGTCGTCTGGCCCGTCAGGAACATGAGCAGCCGGTCGATGCCCATCCCGAAACCGCCTGTGGGCGGCATCCCATGCTCGAGCGCGAACAGGAAGTCCTCGTCCATCAACTCCGCGTCTTCGTCCCCCGCCGCCTGTAGCCGGAGCTGCTCCTCGAATCTTTCCCGCTGGTCGATTGGGTCGTTGAGTTCCGTGTAAGCGTTCCCAAGTTCGAACCCGCCGACGAACGCTTCGAAGCGCTCCACCAGCCGGGGATTGCCCGGCTTCTTCTTGGCGAGCGGCGAAAGCTCGATGGGGTAATCCAGCAAGAAGGTCGGCTGGATGAGTTGCGGCTCAACGTAGTGCGACATCGCCTCGTCGGCCAGCTTTCCGTACCCGGCCGTCTCCGGCGCGTCGACCCCGCGCCGCCGCAATTCCGCGCGTAGCGATTCCTCATCCGGGAACTTCGCCAGGTCTAGCTCGCCGTACTGCTCCAGTGCTTCGTAGAAGGTGATGCGCCGCCACGGCGGGGTGAGGTCGATTTCGTTGTCGCGGAAGGTTGTCTTCATCGTGCCGAGGGCGTTCAGCGCCACGCCGCTCACCATCTCTTCCACCATCGCGGCCACGTCGTTGTAATCCGCGTAGGCCTCGTAGGTCTCCAGCATGGTGAACTCAGGGTTGTACTTCGCTCCCAGCCCTTCGTTCCGGAAGATACGCCCCAACTCGTAGACCTTGTCGAAGCCGCCCACCACCAGCCGCTTCAGGTGAAGTTCCAGGCTGATTCGCAGAAACCGGTCCTCGTCCAGCGCGTTGTAGTGCGTCACGAAAGGCCGCGCGGCTGCGCCCCCGGCAGCCTCCTGGAGTACCGGCGTTTCCACCTCCATGAATCCGCGGTCATCCAGGTAGCGCCGGATTCCCGAAACAACCTTGCTGCGCGTGGTGAACACCCGCCGCGTTTCCTCGTTCGACATCAGGTCGAGGTAGCGCCGTCGTTGGCGCAGCTCCGCATCTGCCAGCCCGTGGTACTTCTCCGGCGGGGCATGGAGCGCCTTCGTCAGCATCGTCCAGGACTCCACCGAAACCGTCGGCTGCCCGGTACGCGTTCGCATCGGCTTACCGTGCACGCTGATAAAGTCCCCGAGGTCCACCAGCTTCAGCAGTTCGAATCCGTCAGCCCCAAGCACGTTCTGGCGCATCAGAACCTGGATGCGCCCGGAACCGTCCTGCAAGTCGATGAACGCCGCCTTCCCCATGTCCCGGTTCGCAACCACGCGTCCTGCCACATCCACGGGATCGATGTCGGGCTCCGCTTCTTCCGAAGCCTCGACGAGCGCCGTCACCTCCTCTGCCGTCGCTGTGCGTACCGCGCGCGGGGGGTATGGGTCGATGCCTCGAGTGCGCAATTGTTCCAGCTTCAAAAGCCGCTGCGCCATTAGTCCGTCTTCCACGCTCTTATCCTCCTAGCAACAAAA